>JAPOLP010000144.1 GCA_029977045.1 Planctomycetota bacterium | reverse complement strand
GACGCAGATCAGTTACGCGGCCAATCTCTACGGCAACGTTGAGGAAGAGCACGCCGGCGGAGCGATCGCGTTTGCGAGCTTCAATCTTGGTGACGAGTTTAGCGCCGACAGCCGCCGATACAACAACCGGTCGTTCGAGGACGTCGCCCGCGATTACGGCGGATCGCTCATCGACGTGAAACCGGAAGGCTACGGCGTCGATCGCGCCTGCCCGAACCTGATCTTCATCCCGGAAGATGCTCGAGCGTCCGTGCATGGCCAGCGGATTTCCTGGCAGCGCGATGGCGTCGAACGTTCGATCCCACTGCTGCCCGACCAGGTCTACATGACTCCGGCGGGCTATCGATTGCGGCTTTGCAAGCACCCTTCGGCACCGAGCTGGCGGCTGATCGGCACGCTGTTCGAGGGCGTCTTCTGTCACAAACCCTGCACCGTCAGCGGCGGTGGCAAAAGCGAGATCAGCAAGTCACTCGTTGACTACTTTCTGTACGGACCGATCTTTGTCGCTGAGTTCGACCGCGACATGGCGATCGTCGATGAGATCTTTAATCGCGACTACTCCGGCCGCTGGGATCCCGAAGGCAGCGTCCAACCCGACTACTCAGGGAAGGGCAGCCGTCCGCTACTTGCGGCAAACCGGTCGCTCGGCAGCGTGATCAAGCTGCTGACGCCGTCGGTCGATTACACCGCCGAGTACAACAGCTGGCTGAAGTCCATTCCGGGATACATCTACGCGATCGTCTTCATCATCAAACGCTTCCATCACGGCGACGCGGACACCGACTGGCGGCAGAACTTCTCCGTCGACATCGTGAATGGCGAGTCCGGACACGAACTGAAGTACGGCGAGCGAAAGCTGGTGGGCGACTACCTGCGGGTCGGCCTGCAGAACTCGAAGACCTGGCGAACCTACAAGCTGCGACAGGACTTCGCGGCCGCTGAGAAGATTCAGACGGAAGACGACATCAGCGCGTCGATTGTCGTTGCCGGCAGTCGTTTGAATTCCGTGGGCGAAGCAGCGGTTCCGGCACTGAGCTACAAGTTCGTCGAGAACTGCGAGTTCCGTCTTTTCCAACGGCCCGACGACGCTGTTCATCGCGGCCTCGATAAACAGTGCGAAGCGGATCTCTCGCGCCGCGACAACTTCATCGTCAACTTCGAGCCGCTGTCGCGCGACCAGGTTAATGGGTTGCGTAATCATGCGGTCGATCTCAGCAGGTTCACGCAACCGATGCAGCGGCTGCTCGAAGATGCCGCCGAAGCGGAGGACTCGTACGTTGTCTGCTCAGCAACGCCGCGCCTGATCGACGGTGTCCCCAGCAAGAATCCACGGTATCTGCAGAATCGACCGGACCTGATGGCTCGCGATCAGACTCACATCGCCCGGATGGGTGTGCGTCTTTACCGAGCGATCCCAGCGGACCAGCCCGTCCACATTCCGGTCAACGCTGTCCTGTTCGGACGCCGCAACAACCCGCCGGATTACGAACGCGGGATCCGACCGCTGGCGGTCTACAACCCGCTGCACTATCAGGAGCTGCCCGAGCTGTTCATGGACTTCATCTGCTCGCTGACTGGCAAGAGCCCGTCAACGACCGGAGCTGGCAGCGAAGGTGCTCTCACCAAAGGCCCGTTTAACGCGCTGCTGCCGATCACCGATCTCAACAACGCGCTCGTCAGTTATCTGCTGACCGAGCTGGCCGGCTTCTCGACACCGGCGGGACACATCGGCCCCGACGTGCAGGTCGACCACGACATCAGCCTGCTAATTCCAGAGATCTGGTGCCGGCTGTCTCCGGACGAACGAACTCCGGAATTCATGATCAAAGAGAAGCTGCTCGAAAAGCTGGAAGACTTCGAGCATGACGGCAAGCTGGTTCCCGCCAGTCGGCTCGGATACCGCATCACGTCGCGATTCATCCGCCGCTTCGTCGGTCGCATCTTTGACAACCCGCGCAAGGTGTTCGACGAGTCGGTGCTCAAACCGGAAACGCAGGATGCCGACGCGTTTGCCGACGGCGTTCTATACGTCACCGAGGCTCACGAGCGTGTCGCGAAGCTGTACTTTGAAGACGGCTCGGTCGACCAGGCCTGCCCGCCACTGAAGGCTCTGCTGCACATCATGGTGCATGGCCAGTACGAAGGCCGCGGCATCGACGATCCAGAGATCCGATCGCTGTTCACTCAGGAGTCGCTGCTGGCTTCCGACTGGTATCGCGAGCGGCTGCAGACCAAGCAGAACCGCGACATCGCCCTGTGGCAGCGTCACGTTCAGTCGCTCGAAGAGTTCGCGTCCGCTGCTGGCTCCAACGGCGCCGTCAAACGTCTCAACATCCCCGCGAGTCTGGAAGCCGCGCGCGAGGAACTCGCGCGTGTCAGCTCGCCGGAGTACCTGACCGACCTCAACGGAATGCTCGGCGCCGATCCGATGGGGCTATGATCGCGCATCAGCGATCACTTGCTCGTGGGCAGCTCGCCGATCTTTCTGGCCATATGGTTCAGCACGAAGGGCAGGTAGATGATGCCGGAGTAGTGGTCGGCGTTCATCTGGATGTGGTGCGTCTTCGTCAGGCCGGCGGCCCTGGCGAGTGACTCGGAGCTGCGTGGCGGGACGACGTCGTCGCGGTTGCCTGAGTACAGCCAGGTTCGATCGGCGTTGTAGCGGTGTGCCAGTCGATTGGGTTCGATGTGGTAGACGAGGCTCTTGAGTGTCTCGCCCGTCAGGCCCGCAGCTTCCAGTCGTTCGCGGACTTTGGCTGAGTCGCGCTGGCCGTTCTGGATGACGTCGAACAGGTCGCCGCCGGCCAGCATCAGGAAGACGCCCTGGTAGCCGCGATCGAGTCCTGCCGTCGTTGCTGAGACAAACCCTCCGAGGCTCGTGCCCTGCAGCGAGATGTTCGACGCGTCGACGTTCGGCAGCACGGCGATGGCATCGCGGGCGCGGCGGACGTCGGCGACGGCCTGCCGGATTGAGGCAATGATGTTGTCGGTCTCGCGCGGCTGGCCCTCGCCGCGTCGCTCACCATAGTGCGGCAGATGCAGCAGGAACGCGTGCAGGCCGCGTTGCTGAAAACCCTGGGCAAAGAGACGTCCGACAGTCATCCCGCGTCCGGACTCGTGAACGACAACGACCGCCGGTGCAGACTTCGGTCGGTCGTCGTCGTCGCGGGCCGAGTACCACTCCATCGAGACCAGATCGTTCTGCCGATTCCCGGTCTCGACGGGCGAGCGAAAGCGGATCAGCGCATCGCCGCGGTCGGGCTTCGCCGGTTCGATGCGAACCTCAAACGGGCTTGCGGTCCAGGACAGTCCGGCCAGACAGGCCTGAGCGTCTCCGTTTGTGTCTGTTCCGCAGTTCAATGAGTCTGTTGCGGCAATTGTCTGCTCGGCGAAGGGAGACAGGCCATTGTCGTCAGCCGCCGAAGGAACGCCGACCAGGCTCATCCAGAGGGCGAGGCAGCAGCTCAGTACACGCATCACTAAGGCCGCCGAAGCCGCGAACGGTCGATCAGCCAGCCTCGGAATTCCGGCGGGAATGCCAGCGAGTCCCTGTTCGCTGGCAGAGTTCGACGAAACAATGCGGCACCGGCGAAAACCGGTCGACGCACGGCGGACTGACAACATCCCCGGCAGCTTCGGCGTCAGGCTGCTCGATTGAACAAGGCACGATGCACTCATGGCAGAAGAGTCCCTGATTGCGGTCTTCGTCGATTTTGAAAACCTGGCCCTCGGCGTGCGAGACATGAAAGGCGGGCGGTTTGACATCTCGCTGATTCTGAAACGCCTGCTCGAAAAAGGCCGGCTGGTTTACAAGCGAGCTTACTGCGACTGGAAGAATTACCGCGATGAAGTCCGCGAGTTTCACGGCCAGGGCATCGAACTGATCGATATCCCGCAAAGCCGGATGAGCGGCAAGAACAGCGCGGACATTCGCATGGTCGTCGACGCGCTCGACCTCTGCTACTCGAAGGACCACATTGACACGTTCGCCCTGATCTCGGGCGACAGCGACTTCTCGCCGCTGGTCTCGAAGCTCAAGGAAAACAACAAGCGAGTGATTGGTTGCGGCGTGAAGAGTTCGACGTCGGAACTGCTGATCGGGAACTGCGACGAGTTCATCTACTACGACGACCTGGCCAAGGTGGTCGCACAGCGGGCAAAACCGAAAGTCGCCACCGACAGCAAAAAGCCGTCGAACCCGAAGGAAGAAGCTCGCGAACGCGTTGTCGAGGTTCTCGATTCGATCGAGCAGGACTACGACACCGTCTGGGGTTCGCTGCTGAAGCAGATCATCCGCCGTGTTTATCCCGGCTTCAGTGAGGGTTACTACGGTTACGGCAGTTTCTCTGAGCTGCTCGAAGACGTCGCCGACGCCGGCCTGATCGAACTCGACTTCGACCCCGACCGCCGCAACTACCAGGTCAGCCTGGCGCAGAAGAAAGTCCCCCGCCGCCGCAAGATCGCCTCGCGCGAGCGGTCGAATTGAGTGTCCAGCGGAGATTCGTAGCTGCACTCGCGCAGAGTACGGGCGGGTGGCCGGGGCTGGACTGAGCCTGCGAAGGAAGCCCCGGAAGCTTGCCTGTTAATGAAGATGGCCGGGGCTTCGCTCGTACCTCGCTCCAGCCCCGGCCACCCTCGATTGAACGATTGACGTGCCATACCCGTTCGTGACCAAGTGAGACCTCACCCATGCTTCGCTGGCTCTTCCTCACTGCTCTCCTGCTTGTGACTTCGCTTGGAATGGCCGCTGAACCCGAACGCCTCGCGCTCTGGAACGGCAAGGCGCCGAACGGGGATGGGACGACGGACGAGGCTGATGCTTTCCTGACCGTGCATGTCGCGGAGAAGCCGAACGGGACCGCGATCGTTATCTGCCCTGGCGGCGGTTACGGCGGACTGGTCACCGGTGGCGAGGGTCACGGCATCGCGAAGTGGCTCAACGGGCACGGCATCACGGGGCTGGTTCTCGAATACCGTCTGCCGAAAGGCCGTTCGTACGTCCCGCTGCTCGACGCTCAGCGAGCAATCCGCACCGCGCGGGCGAACGCGAAGGCCTGGCACATCGACCCGGCAAAGATCGGCATCATCGGCTTCTCTGCCGGCGGTCATCTCGCCTCGACCGCAGTGACGCACTTCGACAAGGGCGTCGCTCAGTCCGACGATCCCGTCAGCCGCCAGTCGAGCCGTCCGGACTTCGCGATCCTCGTCTACCCGGTGATCACGATGGATACGACGACGCACGGCGGTTCGCGCCGCAACCTGCTCGGCGAGAAACCGACCGACGAACTGATCGACCTGTTCTCGAACGAAAAGCAGGTTACCGGCGAAACGCCTCCGACGTACCTCGCCCACGCGCTCGACGACAAAGTCGTCGTCCCGGCCAACAGTCAGGCCTTCCACGACGCTTTGAAGAAGCACGGAGTCGCGACTGAGTACCTCCAGCTCCCCTCCGGCGGCCACGGCCTGAACGGCTACAAAGGCCCGATGTGGGACGCCTGGCAGAAACAGTCCCTCGAATGGCTGACAAAGCTCGGCCTGAATTCCACGCCGTAGCGAAACTCGCGCAGAGCTTCGGTCTGCGTCCGATTCGCCGTCCTGTTCTGAACGAAACTCTGCGCGAGTTTCGCTACTAACAAGACGCAGTATCAGTCGCTGATTTGGCGGCTATGCGAGGATGCCCTGGACCGGGCCGTTATCCAGAACTCCGGTGATGCGGACGTCGAGGCCCTGGAATTTGACGCTCAGGCGCTTGTGGTCGATGCCCAGGCACTGCAGGATCGTCGCGTTCAGGTCGTGGATGTGGACCGGGTTCTCGACGATGTTGTAGCTGAAGTCGTCGGTCTCGCCGTACACGACGCCCGGCTTGATGCCGCCGCCGGCCATCCAGATTGAGAAGCAGCGCGGGTGGTGGTCGCGACCGTAGTTCTCGCGCGTCAGGTTGCCCTGGCAGTAGACCGTGCGACCAAACTCGCCGCCCCAGATGACCAGCGTGTCCTTCAGCATGTCGCGTTGCTTGAGGTCCTGGATCAGTGCCCACGATGCCTGGTCGATGTCCTTCGCCTGCTTCGGCAGGTCGCCGCCGACGTTCCCGTGCTGATCCCAGCCGCGATGGAAGATCTGCACGAAGCGGACATCGCGTTCGACCATGCGGCGGGCCTGCAGCGCGGAGTACGCGTACGTGCCCGGCTTCGTCGCGTCGGGACCGTACATGTCGAGTGTCTCTTTGGTTTCGCTGCTGACGTCCATCAGTTCGGGCACGGAGGTTTGCATCCGAAACGCCATTTCATACTGAGCGATCCGAGACTGCGTTTCCGGATCGCCGACGCGGTCGAGCGTCTGCTGGTTGAGCTTCGCCAGCGAATCGAGCATTCGGCGGCGGACGTCCGGGCTGACTCCGTCCGGGTTTGAGAGGAACAGCACCGGGTCGCCGTCGCGTCGCAGCGAGACACCGGCGTGTTTTGAGGGCAGGAAGCCGGAACCCCACAGGCGGTTGTAGAGTGCCTGGGCCTGGCGACCGGAACTCCAGGTCGGCGTCATCACCATGAACTCGGGCAGGTCCTGGTTCATCGAGCCCAGGCCGTAACTCAGCCAAGAGCCGAGGCTCGGGCGACCGGGAAGTTGGTGCCCGGTGCAGATGTAGGTGATCGCCGGGTCGTGGTTGATCGCCTCAGTGTGCAGCGTTTTAACGATGGCCAGGTCGTCGACCATCTTCGCGGTGTGAGGCAGCAGCTCGCTGATCCAGGCTCCGCTTTCGCCATACTGCTGAAACTTGAACTTCGACGGCGCGAGCGGAAACCGCTTCTGGCCGGAGGTCATCGTCGTCAGCCGCTGTCCCTGGCGGACGGTATCCGGCAGGTCCTTGTCGAACATCTCGTCGAGCTTCGGCTTGTAATCGAGCAGGTCAATCTGGCACGGAGCACCGGCCATGAAGAGGTAGATCGCCCGCTTCGCCTTCGGAGCGAAGTGCGGCAGCTCCGGCAGCCCGCCGACCTTCTGCGGCTGCTGACTGGGGGCCGCCGCCTGAGTGTTCTGCAGCATCGACCCCAGCGCCGCTGTCCCGAGCCCCAGCGAAGCCCCGCTGAAGAAGTGCCGCCGCGTAATGGCCTGACCGTATTCGTGAAACAGGTTCATGGTTCAGCCTCTTGGTTTTCTCTCAGGTTGGATATCTGTCTGCCACGTACCGGGTTATTCATCGTCTGGCGGATGTTCGCCGAGCGTCACCCAGATTGTTCGCATCCGAACCATCTGAGGACGATTGATTTTGAGTGCCTCGATTGTGGCTCGCGCGACTGGAGTCAGTGGTTCGATAGCCGACCCGTCAGACGACCATTGAAAGTGTTCGCTCCACGAATCCTGAATTGGATGAAACAGTGAAACTGGCTCTCCAGAATTCGGGTCCATCGCAGTTTGTCGGTCCGCCTTGTGGCGATTGCACGAAGGGCAGGCCAGTGTGAGATTGTCGATCGTTGTTGTGCCACCAGCAGATCGCGGTACGACGTGTTCAACCTCGAAAGTAGCAATTGAAAGTAGTTCGGAAGACCGGCAATAGGCGCATCGACCGCCGCTGGCATCTCGAATCTGCCTTCGCAGCCGGTCTGACACACGGGACGTCACTGGGCCACTGCTCCGGTCTGTTGTGTCGAGAGTGTCAGCCGGGCACGAGCCTTCAGTATGGTGAGTTGATCGACCTGCCCGATGAGCCGGTCGAGTTCGCCGGATTCGTCGGCAGTGAGCCCTCCCGACGAGTTTCGTTCCAGCAGATCATCCAGACGTGTCTGAGAAGCCGGAGCCAGTTTGCTGTCGGCCAGGGCCTCAAGCTCGTCCGGGCTCATTCCAGACAACAGTTCGTTTGATGAAACCATCAGAGTTCCTCGTTTCTCGTGGCGGGACCGCGGTTCATTCTGATGTGCGAAGGCATCGAATTGTGAATCAAAACTCGTCTGCCGTGCTCGGGCGTTCGGGGAGTGACCAGGTGAGGTTGAGCTGGTCGTTGTTGATCTGGAATTGAAAGTCGACGTGGCCCTGGCCGTCGCGGCAGATGTCGCTGCAACCGTCCTGCTGGGTGTAGTCGAAGTTGAGTGACAGGGTGCCTTCGGTCTCGGACCGGAAGGTGATGTCTCGAATGGTCAGCGAGTTCTCGATGTACGCTGCGTGTTCGTAGTGCAGCCTCGCCCACAGCGACGCGGCAGTTGCGAACTCGTCGAGGTTCCGCCCGACGCACTTCGCGATACCGAATTCGTCCGGCGGCGAATCACGCAGCGAAAGCTGAATCAGTCTGTCAGTCGAGACGGGCATCAGTTCTTGCTCAGGACTTCGTCGAGGTTGAGGACCAGGTTGGCGACCATCGTCCAGGCGGCCAGGTCAGCCTGTTCCATGCCTTCCGTTGCCGGTGCTTCTCCGATCGCCAGCAGTTTGGCGGCGGCTTCGGGATCAGCGGCGTAGGTCTGTTTCAGGTCGTTGAAGACGGTGACCAGTTCGGTGATCTCGCTGTCGGCTGGCTGCCGGCCTGTCGCGAGGCTCAGCATCCGAACGACTCGGCCACCGGTCTCGACACCGCCTTCGGCGACAGCTCGCTGAGCGAGGCCGCGAGCACACTCGACATACTGTGGATCGTTCAGCAGCAGCAGCGCCTGCAGCGGTGTGTTGGTTCGTTCGCGACGCACGGTGCAGGCTTCTCGGGACGGCGCATCGAACGTGCTCATCTGCGGCGCGACCGCCGTTCGCTTCAGGAAGGTGTAGAGCGTCCGGCGATGCACCTTGTCGTCGCCTTTGTCAGGGACGAAGCGAACGGTGTTCGATCCGCTGTAGCCGACGGCGAACCACAGGCCGTCGGGCTGCGGCGGCTTGACGCTTGGGCCGCCGACCTTTTCGTTGAGCAGGCCGCTGACCGCGAGTGCCTGGTCGCGAAGCATTTCGGCATCGAGACGGAAGCGCGGGCCTCGGGCGAGCAGCCGGTTGGTCGGGTCGGCCTCGATCAATTGTGGAGTGACGTGCGATGACTGCCGGTACGTGGCCGACGTGACCAACTGCTTCATGAGAGCTTTTACGTCCCAGCCGTCGTCCTGAAACTGCACGGCGAGCCAGTCGAGCAGTTGCGGATGGCTCGGCGGCTGTCCCTGCGATCCGAAGTCTTCGGCGGTCTTGACGATGCCCGTTCCGAAGATCTGCTGCCACAGCCGATTGACGGTGACACGGGCGGTCAGCGGGTGCGAACGATCGACGAGCCACTTCGCGAAGCCGAGCCGGTTGAGAGTAGCACCTTCCGGCAGCGGTGGCAGGATGCCGGGAACCTGTCGCTCGACCTGATGCTTCTGCTGGTCGTACTCGCCGCGAGTCAGGAAGAACGACGGCTTCGGTTCCGCCTTCTCGCGGAAGATCAGCGTCGTCGGAGCGTTGTTTCTGGTGTCCGTGATCTGCTTTTCGGTTTCGGCAATCGCAGTGTGCAGCGGGTCGAAGGTTTGCCGCGTGCTGGCGAGGACGTTCTCGACGAAGTGGTCGAGCAACTGCTTCTGCTGAGCTTCGCTGCGTTTGTCGCCCTCGAGCAGCACGATTGCTTTGATGGGATCGGCCAGCGAGCCGCCGCTGGCCGCTTTCTGATCACGTTCCCAGACAAGCAGCGATTCGTAGAGTGGGTTTTGATCCGACTTGCTGACGATGCCGGCTTTGTCCCATGAGACCTTGCCGTCGAATTGCGTGAACGCCCAGCCGTTGACCTGCGAGCCTTCTTTCAGGCCAACCTGATCGACGGGGACTTCGAGACGTACCCACTCGCCAGCTTTGGGCAGATCGCCAATGCGGCGGCGGCTCGGGCTGTCGGCCTTGCCCCAGTCGATGTGGTCACCGCCCCAGACCGCGCGATGTTCCCACGAACCATCGTTCCACTGCAGCATGATTTCCTTCGGCGGGTTCTTCTCGTCCAGCCAGACATGGCAGAAGAACTGGTAGCCCTCGGCGATTCGCAGCGGGTTCCTCGCACCGGTGAAGAAGTGCTGGCTGAGGCCCCCGGCCGTGCCCGTTGAAACTTTACTGCCTCTGAAGGGCTTCGGAT
>JAPOLP010000387.1 GCA_029977045.1 Planctomycetota bacterium | reverse complement strand
CACGGCGAACAGAGTTCGGAAGGAACTCAGCGGGATGCCAGGCAGGCCCGAATCGAGAACGCCCCAGGTCAGCAGTGCGCCGCAGATGACCGAGGTCACTCCGCCAACGAATCCGGCGAGCGCGGTACCGGCGGCGATGAACATCGTCCGGTTGCCTGACGGCGACTTCGTCAGCATGAACCCGTTCGTCGCGACGACGAAGCCGGCGTTCAGAATCGAATCCAGAATGAATACCGGGATCAGCATCCAGAACGCAAACTGAGGATCGTTTGGAGTCAGGATCAGCGCCAGCATGTTCGACGACTTCAGCAGCGTGCACAGAATCAGAATGGGCCGGTGGCCGAAACGTTCGGCCAGTCGACCGATTCTGGCAGAACAGATCGCTCCGCCGACCCAGCAGAACATCCATAGCAGCAGCAGGCTGGACAGCGGCATCCCGACCTCTGCCAGCAAAAACAGGCTGATGAACGGAGCACCGACCATCGCCGCGAAATGCCAGAAACTCATGAAGCTGATGAACGACCGGAAGTCCCGATTGCGAAACGGTTCGGCCAGCACTTTGCGAATGCGGGTTTCGGCGATCTTCGTGACCGGCGGTTCAAACACCGGCAGGAACAGCAGGATGTCAGCCACGCCGAGAATCGCCGCCACAACAATCAGAATGGCGAACGCCGTTTGAATGGCGTCGGAATAGGAATCGAGCAGGTACGACGCGAAGAGCAGCGACGCGGCCCCCGCCCACTGCATCCACAGATGCCGAACTCCCCAGAAGCGACTCAGCCGGTTCCGCGGCAGATAGTCGCCCATCCACGACATCCACAGCGGCGTCGCGAAGTGCAGCAGGCCGTGATTCAGTGCTGACATTCCCAGGAAGCCCCACAGCCAGGACGCGGGCGAGACTTCTGGAAACAGAAATGGCCCCAGCGCCACCGGCAGAAGAATCAGCCGCTGGACGATCGAAACGGCCATCCAGAGCCCACGCCGATACTCCAGGTGATTCGCCACGACCGCCGACAGGAACTGCAGAAACAACATGCCCGTCGGGATGGCTCCCAGAATCCCGATATGCAGCCCCGACCCGCCGAAATGACGAGCAAACTCGATTCCGGCCGGGCACAGAGTCAACTGCGTATAAGCCATCCCCAGACAGCCCGCAAAAATGATCGTCTTCTCATGAGCGATCCCGCCAGGACGCACCGGCGCCTGTTCAGGACCAGAAACGTCGGGGCTGTCTGTCGAGTGAGTCGAAGATTCGGCGGGCATGAGAAGGAGATCTCAGAAGATCGACGCATCAAGTAGAGCGGGGCGGAACTTGTAGCAGGTTCAGGCAACTGCGCGATGACGACTTCGTTTCAGCCGTAGCCAGGTTTCTCCGAAACCTGGAGCGACGCAGGGCGAGCGATCAGTCCCACAGCGGAGTCTACGACGAAGTCAGGCTCCGACCTCCGACTCGCTGCGGTTTTCGGAGAAACTCGCCTACGGCTGGGCTGACAGGGGACAACCACGAAAGGAACAAAATGACACGAAAGCAATGTAGCTCTTTTCGTGTCCTTTCGTGTTTCTCGTAGTCGTCATTTGAGTCTGGTCATGACTGAATCGGTTGCTTCGCAGTGGGGATGGCTCGCGGGACGAGGTTGGGTTTGGCACACTTTGGGTTCTCTTCCCGCTCGGCTTTTCTGGAGACTGACCATGAGAGTACGTCTGCTGGTGGTTGCGGTGGCTGTTCTGTGTTGTGCTCGCGTGGTGCCTGCTGAGGATGCTGCGGCGGCCGGCTGGAAGGCGGGGGTGGCCAGTGTGAAGGTCACTCCGGACGGGCCGGCGTGGATGGCGGGGTATGCGGCTCGCGATAAACCGTCGGAGGGCGTTGAGCAGGACCTCTTTGCGAAGTCGCTGGTCATCCAGGATCCGGCGGGCGAGACGCTGGTCATGGTGACACTCGACCTGATCAGCGTGCCGGGGCCGCTGCGGAAGTTTGTCGAGCAGCAGCTTACTGAGTCGCGCAAGCTGAAACCGAAGAATCTCGTGATGAACTGCTCGCACACGCACTGCGGGCCGGAGATTCGGACGACCGGGTCGGCACTAGAAGGGCTCGAACCCGATCGCCGGGCACAGTCGATCGCTTACGTGCAGACGCTGCAGCAGCGGATTGTCTCGTCGATCGACTCGGCGTTTGAGAACCTCGCGCCGGCGCGGCTGGCGTTTCAGAAAGCGCGGGCCGCGTTCGCGATGAACCGACGGCTGCCGACGGACAGGGGGTATAGCAACAGCCCGAATCCGGATGGCCGCGTCGATCACGACGTGCCCGTGCTGCGAGTCGAAACGGCGGACAAAAAGCTGAAAGCGATCGTGTTCGGCTACGCCTGCCACAACACGACGCTGGGCTTTTATCAGATGTGCGGCGATTACGCCGGATACGCGCAGGAGTATCTCGAAGCCGCGCATCCGGGAACGGTCGCGCTGTTCATGATGGGGTGCGGCGGCGATCAGAATCCGTATCCGCGGCGGACTCTGGAGCTGGCGAAACAGCATGGCCAGACGCTGGCGACCGCAGTCGACGCTGCACTCGATACGCCGCAGCGCGAGATCACTGGCTCGCTAACGCTGGCGTTCGGAACGGCGGACCTCGAATACGCCGACGCGCCGAAGAAAGCGGACCTGCTCGAACAGGCAAAGTCGACCAACAAGTACGACAGCCGGTACGCCGAGCGGCTCCTCAAGGAGCTGGACCAGGGGACTCTGCTGACAAGCTACCCCGCTCCGGTTCAGGCGGCGCGGATTGGCGACCAGGTTCTGTTTGTCGCGTTGCCGGGCGAGACCGTCGTGGACTACTCGCTGCGGATCAAGAACGAGAACCGTAAGTCGAACGGCCCGGACGTCTGGGTCGCGGGGTACTCGAACGACGTCTTCGCCTACATCCCGAGCCTCCGCGTCCTGCTGGAAGGCGGTTACGAAGCTGGCGGAGCGATGCGGTACATGACGACCGTCGTCCAGCCGGGGCCGTTCGCTCCGAACGTCGAGGACATTCTGATGCGACGGGTGAATGAGTTGATCAAAGAGACGTCGGAGTAACGTCGCGCCGCCACTGGCCTCGCGCGGCTTTCGCCGATCGGTACCGGCTTACTTTAGACGACCGGCAATCACCTGACGTTTGGGACGATCGATACCCCAGAATTCTCCTCCACTGCGATCCCAGGCGATGCCCTGACCGGTGAAGGGAGCGGGGAGCGTGCCAGTGAGAATCAGTGTCGACCCGGCTTTCGGCAACGTCAGCCGGTAGACCTCTTTGTGGTCGTGGCCAGTGCAGTACAGGGCGTCGTGCGGTCCCCAGACTCCGCCCGAGCAACTGTTGGGAGCGAACCTCGCCAGAACTTCCGCAGGGAAGCCCCAGCCTTCGAGACGCCGCCATTGCGCATCGAAGCGGACCAGCGACGTCCATTCGTGGCCGCGTTCTTTGGGATCATCACGTTGCCGGCCTGAGTAGTGAGCGAACACCGCCCACCAGGAATCGTCCTTCCAGTCGATCCAGGTCAACGAGCCTTCATAGATGCCGAAACTGTGCGAACCGACGTGCTGCAGCGTTGCCGTGTCCCAGATTTCGACGGAGCTGGTGTTGGGCACTTTCGGATAGTTCGAGTGGGCACAGTAAAGTCGCCCATCGCGGACAATGCCCGAGTTCAGGTGCGTCAGTGGGTACTCGTTGCTGGCCTGCCAACGGGTCTGCAGCTCCCCTGTGTTGCGGTCGTACTTGCCGATCAGTGAATTGCTGATCGCGTAGAAGTGCCCATCGTCGATCGCGACGGCCTGTACCGCTTCCGGAGCGTCAAAGCGGCGAACTTCGACAATGGCGTCGCTGCCTCGGGCTGCGGTCGAAAGTGAAAGGCAGGTCACCAGGACGCAGAACGATCGGGACGCGGTCGTCATTTTCAGGGGCTCCGACGTGCGGTGCGGGAAGCGGACTGAGGTCAGTCGTGTTGGGTCGTACCGGGATGTTGGTGATTCACGGAGACTTCAAGGACTCAAGCCACGCGAGCAGGTCGGCGGCCTGTTGGGGGGTGAGGTCTCGCAGAAGTCGCTCAGGCATCAGGGAGGTCTGGAGGCGGAAGAGTTCTTCGATCTCGGCTGCCGGAATTCGGTGGTCGTTGTTCTGAGCATCGCGAAGGACGACCTCGGTATCGCTCTGTTCGATCAGCAGGCCGGAGTGGACTTTGCCGGACTTTGTCTGGACGAGCCAGGTCGCGAATTTCGGGTCGATCGTTTTCGACGGTTCCAGCAGACTCTCCAGCAGCTTCGCGCGGTCGAGTTTCTTCGCGATCTGAGTCAGCTCGGGGCCGACGGATTTGCCCTGCGTTCCGACTTTGTGGCAGTTGCGACAGGCGACGCCGCTGGCGTTGAGGAACAGGTCGCGGCCTCGGGCGACGTCGCCATGCATCGCCAGCAGTTTTTGCGCGTCGATGGAATCGCCCAGTCGCTCGATGCGCTGGTCGTCCGGCAGGAAGGTCTCGAACAGGTCACGCACCGCGATGCTTTCGTGGAGTGCGGCGGTCTCTACGGTCTGCTTCGTCAACGACGCCGGCAGCTTGCGACGGGTCACGGCCCGGCGAAGGCCGACGGCACCGCGCGGGTCGCCAAGCAGTTCCGCCAGCAGGGTCTCGCGACGTTTGGATCGCTGGCCAGCTCGCGAATTTGCTTCCCGCTCGGCCTGTTCGCCAGCGGCGTCCATGTCGGCCTGAGTGGGCAGTTCGCGGTTGTCGCGGCTGGCAATCGTGCGGGCGATTGACCACTGCGTGAAGGCAGCGTCTTCCTGCTCGGTCTGCAGGATTGCCGGTTCGTCGAGCGCTGCAAGTTCGTCGATCTTCTCGGCCAGCGAGAGGTCGGTCGGCAAATGCTTAATCCAGTCGTGGACGAGCTGCACTCCAGTTTCGTCGATCAGCCGCGAGCCTAGGTGCGGCATGTGGCCGGCACCGGCTTTGGCCATCCGGAAATAGAGCACCGAACGATCGGGCACTCCGGGCGCGATGATGCGAGCGTCGTCGATGCCAAAGCTGCCCTGCGACGGTCGGGTGTCAACAGCCTCAGTCTTGTAGATCGACTGGTCAAACGGCAGATAGATGCGGGCCGAGCCGCCGCCGTTGAAGCGGTGACAGTGGCCACAGTTCACATGCAGGTACGAGCGGGCTCGCTGCGTCAGATCAGCGTGCCGGTCGGCAGGATCGACCAGCTTCGGTCGTTCACTTGGCGGGATCGGTTTCTTCAGCACGGCGAACTTGTCATCCGGTGAGACGTCCGGCGGCACGTCGTGCAGAATCCCCAGCGCGTACAGGTTCTCAAGCAGGTTTGGCGAACCGACACCAGCAACCGGGCGGTTCAACTGAGCCGGGTTGAAGGCCAGCGAGAACTCGGCCCACGGGTTGTGGCAGCGGATGCACTCGGTGCGTGACGGGAATCGCCAGGTCTGGCGACGGACTCCGCCGGGTGCGTTGTTGTCAGTGACTGTGAACGTCGAAGTTGCTCCGGTCGCGTCGACCAGTTCTGCGTCGGTCTGATCGTCGTTCCAGCGGTAGCTGTAACCACGCCAGTCGTACCCGTTGAAGTGCAGCAACTGAGTTTCGACCCGCCGCGACGACTTCCGATCGCCTGCCGTCAGCTCGAGCGACAGCGTCTTCATCAGCACGGCATCTTTGGGATAGTCCATCACGCGGCTGAACATCGACCCGGCCACCTGGTTCGCCCGGTCGTGAATTCCGATCGAGCTATCTCCCGGCAGGCCCAGCCAGCGTTCCGATGTCGCATGATCGGCCCACTGAGCGGCGTTGATCTCGAATGGGAGCACGCCTGCCGTCGGCGTGTGACCAGAGACGGAATCGAACAACCCGGTCTGGCTCAGGCGTCGTGGAAACTCTGCGGCGTT
>JAPOLP010000486.1 GCA_029977045.1 Planctomycetota bacterium | reverse complement strand
AGGGGGACCAGTTCACCGTAGACCTTGCGATCTTCCATCGAGTCGATGCTCCGGTTCTGAACAGAACCCTGCGTGGCCAGAAAAGGAACGCGGATGCAGGCCACCGATAAAATGGGTCGGAATGAGAACTCATTCCGGATTTGATCAGCCGCGACGGGCTGTTCGTCAAAGGTCGCTCATCCTAGACCGGTACAAACTCCCAAACAAGAGGCCAGTTTAAGCCAGTGTGAATCCCTGCGGTGACCCGCTGGTCAATCCGGACAGGCAACGGTGTCGCATTGTGCGGGATCGACCAGATATTCGGAGACGGGACGAGTCGTGACCGAATGAGCGAATCCGCAGGGCATGACTGCTTCTGCGGATTCCTCAAGTGCCAATTGCCAGAGTCGCTCAGGCTCCGAACTTTTCGAGTCGTCCTGCGTGAGCCATCGCGAAACCCATGAGGTATTTCGCCGGGAACTGACCGAGGCCGCCGGTGACGCAGTCGGCTTCCCCAAAGGCATCGCATCGGTCCGGGCGGCAGTTCTCGGCGGACAGCAGCACGGGCACGGGATGCCAGCTGTGTGACTTCATCTTGCTCGGCGTGCTGTGGTCGCCGGTGATGATCAGGACGTCGGGGTTCAGTTCGGTGATGCGTGGGATCGCAGCGTCGAGTTCTTCGATCCGCTTGACCTTCTCCGGGAAGTTGCCGTCCTCGCCGGTCGAGTCCGTGTACTTGAAGTGGATGAAGAAGAAGTCGTAGTCGTTCCACGCAGCCTTCAGACGGTCCATCTGGTCGTCGAGCGTCTGGCCGGCGTCTAGGATGTCCATCCCGACGAGCCGGGCAAGGCCGCGGTACATCGGGTAAACGGCGATCGCACCAGCACGCAGGCCGTAGACTTCTTTGTAGGTCGGGACGTCCGGCTTCTTGTCGATGCCGCGCAGCGTCAGGAAGTTGGCTGGCAGGTCATCCTTCAGCATTTCGCGAGCCTGAGCCAGGAACTGAGCACAGATCTCAGCGGTTTTCTGCGACGCTTCGTCCGCTCCGACGGGAGCGAGCGGTGCGACGCCGGTTCTCTGCGGGTCGGTATCCGCGACTTTGCCGCCCAGACCTTCGGCTCGAAAGACGATGACCAGACGGTACTCCTTGACGTGTCTCACGAAGACTTCGACGCCGGGGATCTCGATCGTGTCGAGCCGTTCGCAGATCTTTGAGGCGATGTCGGTGGCGACGCGTCCGGCTCGGCGATCGGAGATGTTGCCGTCGCCGTCGAGTGTGCAGAAGTTTCCGCGGATGGCGACATCGTTCGGTCCGAGTTCAAAGTCGATTCCGAGAGCTTCCAGAACACCACGACCGATTTGGTACTCAAGCGGGTCGTAGCCGAACAGGCCGAGGTGCCCCGGGCCGCTGCCGGGAGCGATGCCGGGGATGACCGGCGTGCTGAGTCCCAGCGTGCCGAACTTCGCCAGTTCGTCCATGTTCGGCGTGTTGGCAGTTTCGAGTTCCGTCTTCCCACCGCGTTCCATCGGCAGTCCGCCGAGGCCGTCGGCAACCAGCAGAACAATCTTTGAGTCATTCTGCTTCTGAAGTTTGCGTGTCAGATCGTGAAGTTCGCTCATGGTTAAGGCCTGAGTCTGCGATTTCTGGCGGGACGGAAGGGTGAATTGGCGTGCCGAGCGACCGAGTCACTCGCCGAACTCGCGTATTCTTGGGGAGCGGCAACCGCCTTGCAAACGTCGCGCGAGACAGTGATCAGCCATCGTTGATCGCTTGAATAAAGTGGGGACTTGCAGTTGAGGGCTGTTTCGGAAAGGCAGGGCAGGGCGTAAGCTGCCGACCCGCTGCCCACCGTGTTTTCGAGGTTTCCAGAGAACGAGTTCTGCCGATGTCGTCGTCGATTTACCCCGCTCCGGAACTGCTTTCACCTGCCGGAACGCGCCGGGCAATGCAGTACGCGTTTGCCTACGGAGCGGATGCCGTTTACGCCGGCCAGCCTCGCTACAGCCTGCGAGTCCGTGAGAACGAGTTCAACAAGCTCGACGTAATGGCCGAGGCGATTGCCGAAGCGCATCAGCTTGGGAAGAAATTCTACATCGCCAGCAATATCGCGCCGCACAACTCGAAGGTGCGGTCTTATCTCCAGAACATGGAAGCCGTCATCGACATGCAGCCCGACGCGCTGATCATGTCGGATCCCGGCCTCATCATGATGGTCCGAGAACGCTGGCCGGAGATGCCAATCCACCTGTCCGTCCAGGCGAACGCGGTCAACTTTGCGACCGTCCGCTTCTGGCAGAAGCAGGGTCTGAGCCGCGTCATCCTGTCGCGCGAGCTGTCGATCCCGGAGATCGCCGAGATTCAGCAGGAATGCCCGGACATGGAACTGGAGGTCTTCGTCCACGGAGCACTCTGCATTGCCTACTCGGGCCGCTGCCTGCTCTCCGGGTATATGAATCACCGCGACTCAAATCAGGGAGCCTGCACCAACGCCTGCCGCTGGAACTACAACGTCAGCGAAGCCGAGCAAACGCTGGAGGGCGACTTTCAGTTGAAGGTGATCGACTCGGGCAACGGCCAGTCGTGCTGCGGCTCTCAGGAAGCTCTGCCGGAAGAGCGGCTGTTTCTGCTCGAAGAATCCGACCGGCCTGGCGAGTTCATGCCGGCGTTCGAGGACGAGCACGGCACCTACATTATGAACTCGCGCGACCTGCGAGCTGTCGAACACGTTCCCGAGTTCGTGAAGATGGGCCTGTCATCGTTGAAGATCGAAGGCCGTACAAAGTCGTACTTCTATGTGGCGCGGACAGCTCAGGTTTATCGGCGGGCGATTGATGCTGCGGCTCAGGGACGCGAGGTCAGCATCGACCTGCTGCACGATCTCGATAGCCTTTCCAATCGAGGCTACACCGACGCGTTTTACAGCCGCCGACCCATCAGTGAACTGCAGAACTACGAGACCGGGCGGTCAATCTCGCAACAGCAGCAGTTTGTCGGCGACGTCATCGACCGGGACGGTGATCATCTGGTCGTCGAGGTCAAGAACCGGTTCGAGGTTGGTGACACGCTCGAACTGATGACGCCATCGGGCAACCGCTCATTCGAGCTGCGCGAGCTTTGCGACAGAGAAGGCAACCCGATTGAGGCCGCACCCGGCAGTCCCCACGTCGTCAAGGTGCCGCTGCCGGAAGAGCTTCGCGATTCGCTCACCGAGCGAGACACACACTTCGGCCTGCTGATGCGGACGCTTGTGCCTGCACCCGTGCAGCAATGAGGCACGTCTCACTGCAGGAGCTGTCGTCCAGACGATCGAGGCTTACCTGTCGCGGCGTCTGCGGTCTGACCGCGACGAGTTTTCGTCCGTGTCGAATCCGGGAAGGCCGAACGGGAATGGCTCGTTCGACTGAGGCGTTCTGTCGGTAGCCTCTGTGGGCCGCTGTTGGGCGCCGGATGCTGACTCCGCGTTGGGATCGTCATTCTCTTCGGGCGTCTCACCTTCGACGGAGGTTGCGATGCCCAGCTTACCGGGGTCGGCGTCCTGCGGTTTGATGTCGAGGCCCCAGGTGTGAAGCATGCCGAACCGCTCGCTGCGAGTTCCTCGGATGACCAATTGCCAGACGCCTTTGACACTTTTGCCGGTGAATGCGCTCAGGCCCGGCTGCTTCTTGAGGCGACCTCCGGGAAGAAACGAGCCGGTGAAAGGGGCTTGCGCTTTGGTAATCGGAAAACTGGCCTCGTCGTCGAAGACCGTGCGTTCGAAGTGGTCGCCGCTTCCGCCAATCTCGGCGAACAGCTCGATGCGAAGTCCGTCCGGGCCGGTCAGATAGGCGTCCAGCTGGCTGGTGTAGGAATGCGTGATCGACAGGTGCAGGTTGACGTCGCGAATCAGGAAGTCGTCCTGAATCTCGATCTCGGAAATCATCGTGCGGCCCGGCGGCAGGACCATCGCTTCCTTACTGAGATACTGTCCGCCGACGAGCGCTGTTGACGCAGTCGCTTCGCGTGGCGTGAGCAGGCCGTCACCGTTGGTGTCGATGGCCAGAAACTCTTCCCGCAGCTCGACGGTCCATTCGTCGGTGAATTCGTGCATGGCGACCTGGCCGTCGCGGTCGAGATCGCGTTCAAAGAACCAGGCCGGCAGCCCGTTCTCACCAGCGCCGGCTTCCTTCTGCAACGCCAGCATGTGAGCGTGCAGTTCATCGCGGCTGATCTCGCCATCTCGGTCAGCATCGATCTTTCCCGCTGAGATTCCCAGCTGCAGCGATTCGCTTTCTTCGAGACGACCGTTCTGATTCGTGTCGAAACGCTCCATCACGCTGGCGGTCAGGTAGTACTCACGGCTGCTGCGTCCGCGCGTATAGCGGCTGGACTGGCTGGTGCGATCGGCCTGCCTGATTTCGCCGCCGGTCCGGCGGGCTTTCTGGTACAGCTCGCGGGAATCGTCTGTGACTCTTCGTCGACGAGCATAACGCTGAACGAGTTCGAGCCGGCTGAGACGCTCGTCGTGGTTCAGGTCGTCATCGAACGGATTCCGGTGCGTCCACGGAATGCGGTACGACTCGCGGCGATCAATGAAGCCGTCGGCATTGCGGTCGTACCTTCGGAGCATACTTTCGGCTTCGTCGACATCGTCATCTGTGTACGGGTAGCGGACTTCGCTCAGGCCGAACTCGGGAATCAGGATCTGATCGTCGTCCGGGCGGAACGTCTTGACCGTGCGGTCGATCTCCGGGCGGACGCTCTGTCGGATGGCGCCGTTGCGGGTCGCGTAGTAACTGCGAGCGGCTTCCTGAAGACGTTCGATGGGGATCGAGTCGTCAAGGTCGAGACGTCGTTCCCGCGCGATACGTTCGAGATAGGGGCGTGCCAGAGTCGTAATTTCGTGAGGGTCGATTCTGCCGTTTTCGTTGCGATCCAGGCGTTCCAGAGACTCACGCAGACCCGACTGCCCCATCGCTGACTCGCTAGACAGAAGGCCAGCAGCCAGAACGAGCAGCAGCGGGATCAGTTTTTTGAAAGGCAGTGGCATTTCAGACTCCTGTCTGCGTCCGTTCGAGGAATCTATTTCGAGGCCTTAACGGCAGAACTCTTGCTCGACGAGGGTGCCGGAACTCGAGTGAAGCCGCCGCCGCTTGAGCTGCCGCGACCACTTCCACCTGAGAAGATTTCCCGCAGCGAGTCGACCGCTGACGTGTTCGGCAGCGTGACGATCTGCACTTTCTTGCGGCTCCGCT
>JAPOLP010000424.1 GCA_029977045.1 Planctomycetota bacterium | reverse complement strand
CGAACCGAAATCAACGCCTGCACTCCGGAATACATCGAGCTGTACTCGCTCCGGCTGACACGCGGCCGCTTCCTCAATCAGTCGGACATCGACGACAAAGCGATGGTCTGCGTCCTGACTCAGGAACTGGTCGACGAGGTTTTTCGGCACGAGGATCCACTCGCTCGTTCTGTCCGGATTAATCGCGACTTCTATCGAGTTGTCGGAGTCGTCGCGCCCCGCACAGAACTCGAAAGCGTCGAGGGAGCGAGCCGCAGTCAGGACTTCTCGGACAACGCCTACATCCCGATCGAAACATTCTGGTCGCGGTACGGTGACAGTTACTCGGTCGGCAACAACGGCGGTCGAGGCGTTTCGCAGATCACGCTGCGGCTCAAGAATCAGGACGATGCGATCGCAACCGGTAACGCGGTCGGCGAAGCGCTCCGCAAATCACACATGTTCGAGGACTACACCATCGGCGTGCCGCTCGAACTGCTGGAACAGGCTCGCAACACACGGCTGATGTTCATGGGGATGATGGGCCTGATCGCGGGCATCTCGCTGGTCGTTGGCGGCATCGGCATTATGAACATCATGCTGGCGACGGTGACCGAGCGAACCCGGGAGATCGGCATTCGCCGCGCGCTCGGAGCCAAACGTCGCGATATCACGCGGCAGTTCGTCATTGAAACCGTGCTGCTGTCGATCGCGGGAGGCGTGACGGGAATCCTCGGTGGCCTGACCTGCGGCAAGCTGGTCGATGGCCTGCGCTGGGTACTGACAGAGATCTCGCCTGATCTCATGGAAGCGATGCCCGAGTCCATGCAGACCGTCGCTCCAGTCGTCGCTCCGTGGTCGATTCCGCTGGCCTTTGGAATCTCGGTGACCGTCGGAGTGATCTTCGGCCTGTACCCTGCGCGTCGGGCGGCGGCAATGAACCCGATCGACGCACTGCGTCACGTTGCGTAGAGCAAGTTGAACACAGACGCAGCTCAGGTTGCCGCAGGCGGCTCAGGCTTGCCCAGTGGCTTCAGCACAATCTTCTGGAAGTGGACTTCGGCGCCTTCGCTCTGCAGCGAGATCGCTCCCTTTGCTGGCGTGCAACCGGTGACTTCGCCGATCCGCTTGCCGTTGATCTCGACGGACACGCGTCCTTCTCGGCAGATGATGCGGCAATCATTCCAGACGTTGAGGTCACGCGGCAGGTCGCGTTCTTTCATTTCGATGCGGTTGTCGGACTTCGCGTCACCGCTCGGGAACACGCTGCCTGTCTGAGGCCGGTGCAACTGCACCTGAATCGAAGTTGGCCAGATGTGGTCTTCATCTGCCGTATGCAACAGGATGCCGCTGTTTCCGGCAGGATCTGTCGGATAACGCCACTGCAGGCTGAACTCGTAATCGCCAAACACTTCGAGCGTTCGCAGGTATCCGAAAGGCATCCCCGTGCAGCGGAGGAACGGCTGCTTCGGATCGTCGGCAACGATCTGCCACGTGGCCGCCAGCGAACTCTCTTTTTCCTCCGTGAAGAACCGCCAGCCTTTGGGGAATTCTTTCGCGTTAAGCAGATCACGCTCGTCAGCTTTCGCCTCAACCGGCTTGTCAGCATCCGGCTTCGCAGGCGTCGGTGTGGTGGTTCCGCCGCCTTCCTGGGCGAGTGCCTGCTGCGTTTCTCCGTGGAGTCCAGTCAGCGAACTTCCGAACGCCGCGGCAATTCCCGCGCGGCAGATGTCCCGGCGA
The DNA here is from genome assembly GCA_029977045.1 of Planctomycetota bacterium. Taxonomy (GTDB): domain Bacteria; phylum Planctomycetota; class Planctomycetia; order Planctomycetales; family Planctomycetaceae; genus JAPOLP01. The sequence goes on along the minus strand of JAPOLP010000424.1, from coordinate 3,865 downwards.
GACAGTTTCAGGTCGTCGATTGGCTGGCTGGAGTGGCGATTGCTCACAGACGAACCCGGTTCAGGAATGCACAACTTACGGAAACAAAAACAACAACGCTGTGAACCGTGCATCCCTGCACTCTCCGACCGCCACGCGGAATCGGGCGCCGGACAGGCGACCGATTCTAGGCCCAGCCTCTGGTCGGTTCAACGAGACGCATTCGCTTGCGCGATTCTTACACGAAACGCCGCGACCGCAGCAGGTTCCGGCGCGTTCAGATGCGCCGCCTCGCGCCGCACGCTGGACAATCCGCACGCTTCGCCGGAAGACTTCCCGCTCCACCCGCCTCAGGAGACACACCGTGTTTGACGTTCTTATTCGTAACGCGTCTGTGATTGACGGCACCGGTGCCGTCGCTCGACACGCCAATGTGGGGGTTCTCGGTGATCAGATCGCCGCCGTTGGTGATCTGACTAACGCGACTGCTCAATCTGAGATCGACGCGACAGGCCTCGTCCTCGCGCCCGGCTTTATCGACGTCCACAATCACTCGGACGGCTGGCTGATTCGCGAGCGGAACTTTGCCGCCAAGACGCTGCAGGGCTTCACGACGGAAGTGCTGATGGCCGACGGCATCGGCTATGCCCCGGTCAGCCCGCAGACGGCCCGCGACTGGCTGTTCTATCTGCGAGCCCTCAACGGGCTGCGGCTGCAGGACTACTCCTGCTGGGAGACCTTCGCGGAGTACCTCGAAGCGATCGATGGCGGAACCGCTCAGAATGCCGCCGCGCACCTGCCGTACGCGAATCTGCGATCACTGGCCTGCGGCTTCGGCAAGACGACGGTCGACGATTTTCAGATGCGCGAGATCCAGCGGCAGATTCGGATCGGCATGGAGGCGGGCGCTGTCGGCGTGTCGACCGGGCTCGACTACATCGTCCAGTGCTTCTCGACGACCGACGAACTTGTCGAAGCCATGACGGCGATGGCTCCGTACGATGGTCTGTACGTGTCGCACGTTCGCTACAAGAAGAGTCTGCTGCCGGCCCTCGAAGAAGCTGCCGAAATCGGACGCCGTGCCGGAGTTCGTGTCCACATCTCGCATCTCAAGGGCCAGAGCCCCGGCCAGCTCGAACAGGTTTTCGAGTTCCTCGAACGCACGCGGCGCGACGTCGATATCAGTTTCGACGTTTATCCCTACCAGCCCGGCTCGACGATGCTCAGCTACCTGATGCCCTACGAAGCCTGGAACGACGGACCGCTGGCGGCGATCGGCAAGTTGCGCGACCCGGCTATCCGCGAACGCTTCGCCGATGGCCTCAATGCCTACCGCCTGTCGCTCGACAGGATTCGCATCGCGTGGGTCGGTTCGAAAGAGAACTCGCATTACCAGGACAGGACGCTGGCCGAGTTCATTGACGACTCCGGCCTGTCCGCCGCCGACGCGCTCATCGACCTGCTGATCGAAGAGCGACTCGCCGTCCTGTGCGTCATGGACGAAGGCGACGACCGGCTCGTCTACCCGCTGCTGCAGCACGACCTGTTCATGCTGGGCACCGACGGCATCTACTGCAGCGACGGCCCGGTGCATCCGCGAGTCTTCGGCTCCGTTGGCCGGCTGCTCGGCCCAATGGTCCGCGACCAGAAACTGCTGACGCTCGAACAGGCCGTGCACCGTATGACCGGCTACCCGGCGGAACGTTTCGGGTTCGAGCAGCGAGGTACGATCGCGGAAGGTAGCTTCGCCGATCTGGTCCTCTTCGATCCGCAGACGATCCGCGATCCGGCAACGTTCGAGGATCCCCGCCAGCCGACCGAAGGCATCTCGCACGTCTTCGTCAACGGCCAGCCGGTCGTCGTCGACGGCTCGCCGGTCGAGACGGACCATCCAGCGGGCCGCTATCTGCGTCGTCGCAGTGTCTGATCGGGCTGTTTAACAGAAGGAATCGAAGGTAACGAAGCGGTCTGACGATTCTGGCCGTTGCGATGCTTCTGCCTGAAGTGTTCAATCTGTGAGCCTGCTTGTGCCTGAACTTCAGCCTGGAAAGATCGCAATGTCCCGAGTCGTGCTTCTGCTGTCTGTCCTGTTTCTCTCGACGTCTGCACGCGCGGCTGAGAGGCCGAACGTCGTCTTCTTTCTGGTTGACGACCTGGGCTACATGGACATCGGGGCGAACAACCCGGATACGTTTTACGAAACGCCGAACGTTGACGCGCTGGCTCGCGATGGGATGCGGTTTACCGATGGCTACGCGGCCAATCCCGTCTGCAGCCCGACGCGGTACAGCATCATGACGGGGAAGTATCCGTCGCGCGTCGACGCGACGAACTTCTTCTCCGGTGTGCGTGAGGGACGCTTCAAGCCAGCGCCGTTGAACGATCGGATGGCACTCAGCGAAGTCACGCTTGGCGAGGCGTTTCGCGAGGCCGGTTACCGAACAGCGTTTCTCGGGAAGTGGCACCTGGGACCGACTGAGGAGTTCTGGCCAGACAAGCAGGGTTTCGAGCTGAACATCGGCGGCCACCTGCGCGGAGCCCCGAAGAGTTATTTCTCGCCGTACAACAACCCGCGTCTGCTAGACGGTCCCAAAGGTGAGCATCTGACCGCCCGCCTCGCCACTGAAGCCATCGGGGCGATCGAGAAGTTCAAGGACGACCCGTTTCTGATTTACCTCTCGTTCTACACCGTCCACACACCGCTGCAGGCTCCGCAGGAGCTGATCGCGAAGTATCGGAAAAAGGCACAGTCCGTCACCGGTTCAGAGTTCGGCCCCGAAGAGCAGGTCTGGCCGGACGCGAAGCAGGAGCGGCAGGTGCGGATTCTGCAGAAGCACGCGACCTACGCGGCGATGGTCGAGACGATGGACACCGCCGTCGGACGCGTCATCGACAAACTGAAGCAGCTCGGCCTGTACGACAACACGGTCATCTGCTTCATGGCCGACAACGGCGGCCTGTCGACTTCGGAAGGTTCGCCGACCTCCAACCTGCCGCTGCGAGGTGGCAAGGGCTGGCTGTACGAAGGCGGCATTCGCGAACCGTTTCTGATCCGCGCTCCCGGCGTCACACAGCCCGGCAGCGAGTGCTCGGTCCCGGTCATCAGCACCGACTTCTACCCGACACTGCTCGACGTCGCCGGCCTCGATGCCAAGCCGCAGCAGACGCTCGACGGAGTCAGCCTTAAACCGCTGCTGAGCGGCGGAAAGTCACTCGACCGCCAGTCTCTGTTCTGGCACTACCCACACTACTCAAACCAGGGCGGCTTCCCCGGCGGCGCAGTTCGCGAGGACAATTACAAACTCATCGAACGCATCGAAGACGGACGAGTTCACCTGTTCGACCTGTCGAAAGACCTCAGCGAACAAACCGACCTCGCCTCAACCATGCCCGACCGAGTCTCCGCGATGCGAACCCGCCTCCACACCTGGTACAAAACGGTCGACGCCAAATTCCTACAACACAAATCCGCTGATGGCCCGCAACCCTGGCGACCGTAGCCGGACCTTATGTAGCCGTCGGACAAATCAAATGCACGATCCCGAAACTACACTCGAAATCTCTGACGCAACTGAGATGTATCTTTCACGTCTTAAGCGGGCGATCACAGCGAACGCAGGACGCCTGCTCAAGAGCCAGTGGGGCGTAGCTGGCTCCGTTGAAATCACGTTCTCATCGTTTGCAGTCGGTGATTCGATCATAGAACTGGAGATCGACAACTTCGGGAATGGATCACTCCGAGGCCCGGTGTCCGTGATTGCCGCGATCGAAAACTCGTTGACCTCAACCGATTCAGCGTGGAGTGCGTCTTGACGCACCCGTCGTCATCCGGGCACGAGTCGGTACGTCGAGACGCACCCTACAGCTGCTTGAGTTTCAGAAAGGG
>JAPOLP010001173.1 GCA_029977045.1 Planctomycetota bacterium | reverse complement strand
AGAATTGGAGTTCCCTTCGACCGCATTCGCGTGCCCTGATACAGAGGCGGCAGGTAGCCGGCCTGCCAGTTCTGAACCTCGTTTGTCGGCATCCGTCCGTCCGGCGAATCCAGCACGACGTACGCCGGCAGGTTCTGATTCTCGGTGCCGAGACCGTACGTCACCCAGGAACCCAGAGACGGCAGGCCGGGCATCAGCTTGCCGGACTGAATCTTGAACAGAGCCGGCTCGTGGTTCTGATGCGTGTTGAACATCGACCGGATGACCGCCAGCTCGTCGACGTGCTCAGCGACGTGCGGCATCAGTTCGGACACCGAGATACCTGACTTGCCGTGCTGCTTGAACTTGAACGGGCTGCGCATCAGCCCGCCGGCGTTGTCCGGCGAGGACAGGTTCTTCGCGATGTCCTTGAGGATCGACTTGCCGTGATTGCGGTCCAGCTCGGGCTTTGGATCGAACAGGTCGACCTGGGATGGTCCTCCCTGCATAAAGAGCTGGATAACGGCCTTCGCGCGCGGCTCGAAATGTGTCTGCTTCGGCAGCAGATCAAACCCCCGAGGCTGCGCGTCGCCATGAGCTTCCGCCGCAAAGACGTTCGGCTGCGAGTAAACATCGCGGCTCAAAAGATAAGCCAGCGCCGTCCCCTGCAGCCCATTCGCCACGCTGCCCAGGAAAGACCGTCGTGAGGATTCGCTTCTCAACATGATTCTGTACTCAATGATTCTGTGACAAAGCCGCTCCAGGATTCTGTTTCAAAGCAGCAGCGTGCTCAGTCAACAAACAGGAACTCGGCGGAGTTCAGGATGATGTGGCAGAAGTTGGCGAGGGCTCGCGTTTCCGCCGAGCGTTCGTCGCTTTCCGTCTTCTTTGAGTCGGCAGCAGCGGCGGACGCCAGTCGCGTTTCCCACTGAGTCGTCAGCTTGTCGAGTGTCTCCAGAGCAAGCTGCGTCTCCTCGGGCGTCGGCTTCCGCGACAGAGCGGTCTGGTAGACACGTTCGATCTGCCGGTAACGGTCGCCAGGAATCTCGGCAGTGATCGCGGCGGCGTAGTCGTCGGCGATCTCGCGGACCATGCCGTTATTGAGCAGGTGCAGGGCCTGCGACGCGACGGTCGAATTCGGTCGCTGCACGCAGTTGGGAATCATCTGCGGCAGGTCGAAGGTTTCGAGGATCGTTGGGATCTCCTTGCGACGCTGCCGGACATAAACCGTGCGTCGCAAGCCGGCGTCAGACCGCTTGGACGTGATCAGTCCGTCATTACGAACGGTGACTTCGTCCGGCGATCCGAACTCGGTTTCGTCGAGCTGCGAGCTGACGGCGAGCAGGCTGTCCCGGACGGCTTCGGCTTCCAGGCGGTGCAGCGGCATTCGAGACAGCCAGCGGTTGTCGGGGTCGAGCGACTGGCTTTCGTCACGGAACTGCGACGACTGCCGGTACGCCTGCGAGTTCAGCAGCTCGCGATGCAGCCACTTGAGGCTCCAGCCGTTTTCGACGAACGACGTCGCCAGCCAGTCAAGCAGTTCCGGATGCGTCGGCGCCACGCCGGTCTTTCCGAAGTTCGACAGCGATTCAACGATGCCGCGTCCGAAGTGGTGATACCAGACACGGTTCACCATCACGCGCGATGTCAGCGGATGGTCCGGTAGAGTCAGCCACTCGGCAAACGCCAGACGCCGGCCCGTCGAACCGTCACGTTTTGCTTTCGGCTCGAACGGAGTCCGGCCATCGGTCAGCACGGACAGAATGCCGGGGCCTATCGGGTCGCCGGGATTCGT
>JAPOLP010001161.1 GCA_029977045.1 Planctomycetota bacterium | reverse complement strand
CCGCTTTCGGAACTTTGCCACTGGACGCCATCAACCGACGGTTCAATTCCCGCGATCAAATCCCGGCCCCGCGCTGCCGACGATTCGCCGCGAACCAACAAACCGTCGTGCCCGCTTTCCGACTTGTCGGCGACCACTCCCTGCTGACTCTGCTTGAGCGACCAGTGGCCTCGCAGAGACTCGTCCTTTTCGGGTGGCGCTGCGATTTCCGGAACCGACAACGATCGCTGATAGAACCGAACGTCACTCAGCGAGCCGTCGAAGTACGACTGAGGTCCAGGGAAGTTGGCGTTCGTAAAACCAAGCCGGACGACGCGATTCGGTCCGGACGGCTTGTCGTTCTTCAATTGCCCGCCGCCAGCATCCTTGCCATCAACAAACAGCCGAGCGGTCTGCTCTTTCGCGCTCCAGACGAGTGCGACGTCGTGAGGCCTACCATCATCAACCGTTCGCGATGACGTCACGGCTCCGACCCAGCCGATATCAAAACACAGTCGACCGCCGCGAATGAAGAACGTCGTTCCGCCTGGGATCCACTTCTCGGCTGCTTCCGTCCGGCTGAAGATCGTGCCGCCCTGCTTCGTCTGAATGCGGGCCGTGATCGAGAAGTCACGCGACTTCGTCTCGAACGGCGTCGCGTCGGGGACTTCAACGAACGTGCCGCCATCGAACACAATCGGAGCGCTTGCCGCGGGAGAAACGTCGACATCAGCGGCTGGCCTGCCGAGCAGCACGTATGACCGCCCGTCATCTTTGCCCTGAGCAGCTACAGTTTGAAGTCTGCCGCCATCGCGCTGAGCAACCTGCAGCGTCAGAGCCCGCGGTCTCGGGCCGACATTGAACGTACGAACAAACACTGGAGCTCCGGAGGAGGCAACAAGTCGCGGCGTTTCGAGGATGCGTGTCTCGCCGACGGTGTACTCAATCACCGCCCGCTGTCCGTGATGGTACAGCCCTTTGTAGTGAGCCCATTTCCTCGGCAGCGGACCGTAAGGCCGGTCGTCACGGCCTCGCAGACGAGTGTCTTCAAACGAACCTTCGGGCGACGCCCAGCCGGGGCCGGTTGGATTCTGGAACTGCAGGTCACCGACGATTCGCGGATGAATCTGGTGCCGGCCATCGAAATGGATGCCGTGCCAGTCAATGAAGCCTTTGCCCGTCCATGCTCCAGCAACGCGCAGCGTGTCGTGGTCGAAGATCATCCAGGCGTTGCCGCGCGATACTCCGCCGGGACCGGGGTCAAGCCGCACGGCGATGCCTTTGTACGCGAAGTTCGACCCGTCGTTCCCGATCTCGTACGTGTTCACGAGACTGTGGCCGTAATCCATGCTGGCCCAGGGCTCGATGTTTGACGGTTCCGGCCCGCGCGATTTGCCCTTCGGCAGTCCGGCCAGATACGCGTCGTCGATCTGCTGATACTGCGACGCATTGTGCGGCTTCAGGTAAGCCTCGCGCACGTAGTGAATCACGTCGTACTTCTGGCTCGGCACCATCCAGGTCTGGGCGACCATCATCCCGAAGCCGCGCGTCAGCGTCTGGTACATCGTGAACGGGTCGAAGCCGTTCCGGAATTTGCCCGACGCAAACTTCAGCGACGTCGGGAGCGACCCTGCTCGGTCCTTCGTACCGTTACAGTTGATGCACAGTCGGTTGTAAATCGCCTCGCCGCGTTTGAAGGCGCCGTTGTCGAGGCTTGCAATCAGACCGGCATGGTCAATGTCGTTTTCGTACTGGGGAATCCGGATCTGATACAGGTGCGCTGGCGGTTCGAGTTCCTTCGCCTTGAGCGGACCGCCGTCACGAATCTCGATCAGATAGCGCACGAGATCGAGAAACTGCTGCCGGCTGGCAAGCTGGTTCACCTGCCCGGCGGGCATGATGGATACTGGACTTTTGACAATAT
>JAPOLP010000513.1 GCA_029977045.1 Planctomycetota bacterium | reverse complement strand
TCGACTGCCGCATCCGTCGAACCTCGACCGACAGGTCGTCCGTTCTCTCGCTGATACCGGTCGATCGCCGCATAAACACAATCCGGCTTCGGAAAGCTGGTGGCGGCGTTGTCGAGATAAATCGTTGAGTCAGTCATGCTGGAACCAGAACGCGGAAGAGAAGCTCAGACGAGTGTTTATCCCCGCCGGTTGCGGATCGCAAACCTGGCAGCGACGATTGCCAGATTGTCGTTGATCGCTCCGCGATCGAAACGCCACAGCTTGCAGATTAACCGTTCTGTCGCCCGGAAATCGCCAGAGGCCCCGCTGCAACCTCAAGCCCAATCCCGAGACATCTCCACAGGGTGAATCATGGCAAAACAGTGGCGTATCGGAGTCATCGGCAGCACCGGGCGAGGCAACTACGGGCACGGGCTCGACACCGCCTGGCAGGCGATCGAAGAGACAACCGTCGTTGCCGTCGCAGATGACAATCCCGCCGGTCTGGCCGCAACGGCGAAGAAGCTCGGCGTTGATGCCGCGTTCACCGACTATCGCGAAATGATCGACAAGGCGAAGCCGGACATCATTGCGATCGGTCCGCGCTGGATCGATCGGCACCGCGACATGGCGCTCGCGGCGATTGAACGCGGCGTTCACGTCTTCATGGAGAAGCCGTTCGTCCGGACTCTGCAGGAAGCCGACGAACTGGTCGCGGCCTGTGAGAAGCACAACGTCAGACTGGCCGTCGGCCACCCGACGCGCTACAGCCCGATGATCGCGGCAATTCGCAAACTGATCGCCGACGGAGCGATCGGCGACGTGCTCGAATTCCGCGGTCGCGGCAAGGAAGACCGAAGAGGCGGCGGTGAGGATCTCTGGGTTCTGGGCACACACATTCTCGACATGATTCACGCGATCGCGGGGAAACCCGAGTGGACCTTCGCTCGCGTGTTTGCGAACGGCCATCCGGCAACGCGTGACGACATCGTCGACGGCGCCGAGGGAATCGGGCGACTCGTCGGCGACGAGGTGCAGGCAACATATGGCCTGCCCGGCGGAGCAACCGGGTACTTCGCCTCGAAGAGAAACGCTGCCGGAAACCCAACGCGGTACGGTCTACAGATCTTCGGCTCGAAAGGCGTGCTGGAGATCATCGAAGGGACGTTGCCTCCGGTGCGTTATCTCGGCGACCCGGCCTGGTCACCCGGTCGAACATCGGCGAACTGGCAGCCGGTCTCGTCAGCAGGAATTGGAGTCCTCGAACCGCTGTCCGGCCCGGAATACCGAGCCCGTCATACGCTGGCGATCCGCGACCTGCTCGCTGCGATCGAGGATGACCGCGAGCCAGTCGGCAACGCCTCCGCCGCCCGCGATGTGACGGAAATGATCGTTTCCGTGTTCGCGTCGCACTTTGCGGATGAGCCTGTGCAGCTGCCGCTGAAAGAACGCGGCAACCCACTGGGTTAACAGCAACTCGTCTGGTCCGACGGCCCCGCTGCGTTCACTGGACACTCGCGAACGGCCCCGCGACGATGGTTCGCTTCCCGCCTTGCTGGTTTCCCACCTCGCGAAATCTCACTCGAAACACTCGACGGAACTCACGAATGACGTCTTCTTCTGTGCGTATGTTTGCGCTGGCTCTTCTGATCGCGGCTCTTCCAGCGTCGCTCGCTCTGGCCGATGGCGTGGTCACTCTGAAAAAGGGCGACCGGGTCGTTCTGATCGGCAACGCACTCGCCGAACGCGAACAGTATTTCGGTCACTTCGAGGCTCAGGTCCACGCGACGCATCCGGGGCTGAATATCTCGATGCGGAATCAGGGATTTACCGCCGATGAAGTTCGCTTTCGTCCGCGATCGCTGGATTTCGGCGAGCCCGACAAGCATCTGACGATGGCTCGTGCCGACGTGATTCTCGCCTTCTTCGGCTTCAGCGAGTCGTTCGATGGCGAAGCCGGGCTCGCGACGTTTGAGCAGGAACTGAAGGACTTCATCGAGCATTCGCGGCAGCAGAACTACTCGGGTAAGGGAGCCCCGCGACTTGTCCTGCTTTCACCGATCGCGCACGAGGATATCGGCGATCCCAATCTGCCGGACGGCTCGGCGACGAATCCGAACCTCGACCTTTACACAACGGCAATGGCCAGCGTGGCCGCCGACACGAAGACGCCGTTCGTCGACCTCTTCAAGCTCAGCCGCGACCTCTACAGCAGCTCGGACAAGCCGCGAAAACTGACGACCAACGGTATCCACCTGAGCGATTACGGCTACAAGGTCTTCGCCCCGGCACTCTGCAACGCTCTCTTCGGAAAGTCCGCGAACTACGACGCCATCTCGCCGGCACTGATGGCAGAAATCGCAGAGAAGGACTTCCAGTATTTCCACCGTTATCGGGCAGTCAACGGCTTCTACATCTACGGCGGTCGGTCGCAGCGTGACAACGGCAACCCACCGTTCACCGACAACTACGTGCTGGAGAACGAGCGAACCAAGCTCGACGAAATGTGCGAGATCGTTGATCGTCGCATCTGGGCAGCGGCTCAGGGCAACCCGCCGACGGCAGCGGTTGACTATTCGAGCACGCGGACGCTGTACGACGTTCCGACGAACTTCAAAGAGCCGATCGCGATCCTGCCTCCCGATGAGGCCGTCAAGAAGTTCACCGTCGCGGAAGGCTACGAGATCAATCTCTTCGCCTCGGAAGTTGAGTTCCCGGACCTGCAGAACCCGGTCAACTTCACCTGGGACGCGAAGGGCCGGCTGTGGGTCGCAACGATGCCCAGCTACCCGCAGTATCAGCCGCCTCACAAGCCGAACGACAAGCTGCTGATCTTTGAGGATACCGATGGCGACGGCAAAGCCGACAAGCAGACCGTCTTCGCCGACGGCCTGCACCTGCCGACCGGCTTCGAGGTTGGCGACGGCGGAGCCTACGTCGCTCAGGAACCGAACCTCGTTCACCTGGTCGATACCGACGGCGACGACAAAGCCGACGAGAAGCACATCATCTTCGGCGGATTCGACTCGGGCGACAGTCACCACGCGATTGGTGCCTTCGTTTGGGGACCGGGCGGCGGCATCTACATGCACGAAGGCACGTTCCACATCACGCAGGTTGAAACTCCCTACGGCATCACTCGCAACGGACACGGAGCCGTCTACCGCGTCGACCCGACTCGTCGAAAAGTCGAGACCTTTGTGTCGTACAACTTCGCCAACCCGTGGGGCCATTGCTGGGACAAGTGGGGCCAGAACTTCGTCGCCGACGCATCCGGCGGTGCGAACTACTTCGGGACGGCATTCTCACTGTGGACGAAGAACTTCGAGGGCGAGGATGACTTCGGGCCGTTCAAGTTCACGTACCGCAAGCAGATGGAGCAATTCTTCCCGAAACGTGTTCGCCCGACCGCCGGTTGCGAACTGGTTTCGAGTGCCCACTTCCCGCCGGAAGCTCAGGGCAACTACCTGCTCAATAACTGCATCGGCTTCCAGGGCGTGCTGCAGCACACGGTGAAGGAACAAGGTTCGGGCTTCGTCGGCGAGGAAATCGAGCCGATCCTGTTTTCTGCCGATCGCAACTTCCGCCCGACGGACTTGCAGTTCGGGCCGGACGGTGCTCTGTACATCGTCGACTGGTTCAACCCACTCGTCGGCCACATGCAGCACAATCTGCGGGATCCCAACCGCGATCACACACACGGTCGCATCTGGCGCATCACTTACCCGAGCCGCCCGCTGCAGAAGGTCGAAGACCTGACGAAGCTGCCGCTCGATGAACTCGTTACGCGGCTCGACGCTCCAGAAGACCGTGTTCGGCACCGAACACGGATCCAGCTCCGCGAGTTTCCCGCGAAAGACGTCGCGGCGGCTCTCGAAAAGTGGCTTGCTGGGCGCGACAAAAACGCGGAGAGCTTCCAGCACAACCTGCTCGAATCGCTCTGGGTGAAGCAGCACCACAACATTGTCGATCGCGAACTGCTGACTGCTTTGCTGCGATCGCCGGAATCACGAGCCCGGGCTGCGGCGACACGCGTTCTCTCGCACTGGCGCGATCTGCTGCCCGAGGACGAAGTCATCGCTCTGCTGCGGACGCAGGCCAACGATGAGCATCCGCGTGTTCGACTGGAAGCTGTCCGAGCCTGCTCGTGGGTCAACACCGCGGCGGCTGCCGAAGTCGCACTCGAAGTCGTCAAGCACGAACGCGACTACTACATCGACTATGCCCTGTCGGAAACGATGCGCGGCGCCGAGTCACTCTGGAAGTCGGCGATCAGTTCCGGGCAGCCGTTCGCGGCAAACAACCCGGCGGGGATCGACTACATCCTCGGAAGCATTCCGACGGCGGATCTCGTCAAGCTGCCAAAGTCTGCTCCGGTCTTTCTGGCGATGTTGACCCGACCAGGTGTTCGTGAGCTGCAGCGAACTGAAGCTCTTGAAGGCCTTGCGAAGTCCAAAAGCTCGAACGAACTGGTGGAACTGACTGGCGCGATCGAGTACGTCGACCGCACCGACATCGCCGGAGCCACGCAGGTCATCTACGACCTCGTGTTGCTGCTGAGCCGACGCGATCCGTCTGAACTGGTCAGTGCTCGCGGACAGTTCGAGCAGTGGACCGCCGCGGCCAAACGTTCGATTACCCGGCAGATTGGTTACGTGGCTCTGGTCACGGCTGACCAATCTGTCGAGAAGGCGTGGAACCTGGCACTTGGTTCGACGCGAACGATGCGTGATTTCCTGGACGCGGTGCAGATCATTCCCGACGCGCAGCTTCGAGGCACTCTGCACAGCCGGGTCGAGCCGCTGCTGCACGGCCTGCCGGACGCGCTCGCAAAGAAGGCAGCCCAGGACAAAGGCACCGTCGGGCAGTTTGTCCGCATCGCGCTGCCGGGTAACCGTCGCGTGCTGACTCTGGCCGAAGTTGAGGTTATCAGCGGCGGCCAGAACGTCGCTCGTAAGGGTTCCGCCAAACAGTCGAGCACCGGTTACGGCGGTGAGGCCGCTCGGGGCATCGACGGCAACAAAGACGGAGCGTTTGCCAAGGGCGG
>JAPOLP010000183.1 GCA_029977045.1 Planctomycetota bacterium | reverse complement strand
GTGTGCTCCTTCCATCAGCCGCCGCAGCGTTTCGGCCTGCTTCTCATCCAGCTGGAAATGAGTGCGGAAGCGACTCGCCCAGTCGTCCCAGCGGGCGACGACGGTGTCGTAGTCCAGCCAGCCAAGTTCATCGGGATCGCCGGCCATCTCGCGAAACGTCGACCGCATCGGGCCCTGCGAGTTCTTCAGGTAGCCGGCTGAGGTCCACGGCCTGGCAGTGTCCAGCGTACCGATCTTCCAAAGCCCTTCGTAAAGAAGCTGCCAGCCGATCGCGATTCGCAGCACGACCAGAAAGACGACAGCGGACAGAGCCAGACGTCGCGGATCTTTCACGGGATATCTCGATACGGAGTGAGCGTTGTTGAGTCTGAGCCGGGTGGGACAGGCCGGGGCCTGCGAACGGCTGAGGCAGGATGACGACGGCAGCGGTTCGCAAGGGCGGTTGCTGGCCGATCGTCACTCAGTCGGTTCGGATTCCGCTGCGTCGGCAGCCGAATACCGGACCGGTTCGACGTCGTCTGTTTCCCAGAAAATCTGCTCGTCAGAAATCCCGATCACGACGGGCCGAACGCGCCGGCTGCTCTCTGGTTGAGGGGTCAGAATCGCGCCAACGCCGGGCAGATGATGACAACATACAGCGGCTTTTTCGACTCCGAGCACGAAAAAAGCCGTCGACAGAGCGTCCGCAACCGCCGCCGATTCCGCAACGACAGTCACTGACAGCTGCCCCTCGACCGGCCAGCCGGTCCGCGGGTCGAGGATGTGCCCGTAGCGCTGTCCCTGGTGCCGAAAATACTGAATATTCGAGCCGCTTGTCGACAGAGCCTGATCCCGAAGCAGCAGCGTCCCGAGCCGCCGGTCGGTGAACAGGGGATTCCCAATCCCGACCGGCCAGCCGCCAGCTGAGTTGTGATCCCCGCGAGCCAGCACGCTGCTGCGACCACCGTGCAGCAGAAACTCGCCGAGCCCGTTCGCGACAAGCTGCTCCGCCATCCGATCGAGCGCGAACCCCTTGCCGATCCCACCGAGATTCAGCTCGACGTCTGACCGGTCAAATCGGACCGTTTCGGCGTCGGCATCCAGCTCGACGTGTGACATACCGACTTGTTCGAGGTGCGCCGTGATTTCGTCCTCCGTCTGGATCCGGTTCTCCTCGCGAGCCGCCCGCCACAGAGCGATCAGCGGCCCCGACGTCGCATCGAACGCGCCGCCCGTCTTCGCAGCGAGTTCCGAGCAGGTCCGCAGCAGCCCAAACAGCCGTGAGTCCGCAACCGCCGGCTGCTCGCGAGCCTCTCGATTGACCCGCGACATCTCGCTGTCGTCGCGGTACACGGTCATCAGTTGTTCGAGTTCGTGGACGATGTCGAGCGCTTCCGACGCCACCCAGACCTTCTCGTGCTCACCGGGATTCGTGATCACTGAAAACTGACAGGCCATCGCCCGAGTCTCAAGCCGCAACGTGTCCCCACCCCGAGGCACCTCCCGCTGCCCGACCACTTCTCCCGAGCCACTACGAACCCCCTCCAGCAAAGCTTCCCCCGCCGCCTCGCCAGTATGAGCCACCTCCTCGCGCAACGCTCCCCCACGAAGAAAATCACGACGATTCGAAGACGGCTTTTCAGACACGAGTGAGCCTGCGAATACAAGGAGGAGGCAAGCTGGAAAACAAAACGGCCTCGACTAACCCAAGGGGTCGGTCGAGGCCATCGTAATCTGGTGTGTGGCTGACCTCTACAGCGAGAGGAGCACCTCACGAGGCGACGTTACTTCTTCGCCTTTTTCTTTGGCTGAGCGAACTGCGGCAGCTTGGCGACGAACTTGGCCGGATCGGCTTCAAATGCCTTCACGCAGTTCGGGCAGCACAGGTAGACGGTCTTGCCTTCGTGCTTCGCCGTCTTGTCGATGGCGATCGGCTTGCCGCTGACCGGGCAGGTCGTCTGCAGCGTGAAACCCTTGTCGAAGCTGGCGAAAACCAGGCCGGCGACATCGTCAGATGCCTTGGCCTTGCCCTGGCACTTTTCGCAGCAGAAGGCGACCGTTGTCTTGCCCAGAGCCACGGTGGCGTCGGCGTTCAGCGGGCCGCCGCTCAGCGGGCAGGCGACCTGCGTGATCTGCTTCGTTTCCAGAAGCTGAGCGTAGACCGCGTTGGTGAACTTCTTGCGGTCTTCCGTGTAGGCCTTCTTGCAGTTCGGGCAGCAGAAGTTGACGGTCTTGCCGCGGAACTTGGCGGACTGCTCCTTGACAGCGGGCTTGCCCGAAACCGGACAGGTCGCGTTCAGGCCGGCTTCCTTCTCTTCGGCGGCGTTGGCAGCGAAGACGCCAGCGGTCAGTCCCAGAACAGCCAGAAGTGCGAGTGCTTTACGCATGATTGTTTTCCTTCGTGATTCAATGGTTGGGAATCAAACAGGAGATTCCCGAGGATGATTCAGAGCGGGGAGCCACGGCACACAGCCAGTGAACTCGTGTGGAATGCCGGCCAGAAACGACAGGTCGGCAGAAAGCGGTTCGCACAGGCTCTCTAAATCAGCCAGGAACACTTGAGAATGCGCACCGGGATCAATCTGCCCGGCGGATGGCTCTGCGGCACAGCAAAGGCAGAGCAGGCGGATGCGACCGAGCAATCAAACGGGTGTTCGACCGCAGTCAGACTGAAAACGACGTCGGGCTGAGACTGAACTCGCGCGACAGCGGGCGGCGATGCCTGCTTCTGGCAACCGCAGGAGTGCAGCGTCGCTGGGGCGTCCTGCGAATTGTTTATTCCGGACGGACGGGACGACTCGCGAGCGGCTCGGCAGTTCGGGCATCCGGCGGCAACGGTGACGGGTTCTAACGCCCCCTCTGCCTGAGGGCCGGCGTCTGCAGTCTGCTGAGCACAGCAGCACGACGCCGTCTGGAGCAGCACGGGCTGGGTAACCAGACCGCCGCTCAACAGAATCAGGGAGAGAAGTCTCAATGCCGCCATGGCAGAACTCGCAGAAGAATGCGTCGAACGGCAACAGAGTTGCCAGTCGGCAGCGGTGAGTCAAGCCCGAAGCCGACGCTGTGAAGGGACCCACAATGCCGACCTGTCACCAGAGCTACTCCTTCAGCACCATGTCGATGCACATCACGGCGGCCAGGATCAGCTGCCGGACCGGATTGTCGGGCGGCACGTCTTCGGAAATACTTAGCACGTAGTTGTCGGCGCTGGTGAAGAGTTCCTTGCCCAGACCGGCCCACTTCTTGGCAACGTGGGCCAGTTCGATCCCGTCGGGAGTCAGAAAACGGAAGTCCCAGCTGGTCCACTTGCCCTTGAGCGTACAGACCGGTTCGTCGGACGCGTTGAGCACGTTGAAGGCACCACCGATCGAAAACATCTTCTGTTTGAAGCCGCCGATAAGCTTCTCGGACTCGTCGTAAACCGAGACCTTCGAGAGGAACAGCGAGATGCCCCGCCGCACATGACAGATTGGTTCGCCGCTCGGAGTGCTGATTTCAATGTCGAACGGCGTCATCCGTTTGTAGTCAGTAAAGCGAAAGAGCTTCGCGAACGGCCCGAGTCGCGGCTCGCGGCAGTGCATCACCACTTCGTTGGTCTCGGCATCGTAGATGTCAAAATTGTTGGCGGCCTTGAACATGCCCACGTGCTCTTTGACGAGAAACAGATTGCCGTTCAGCGCGTCATGCATGAGTCATGCCTTTTCAGATGTGTCGGGACCAGCGTGGTCAGCCTCGGTTGACGCAGAATGCGTTTGAAATGGTGGGGCGATCTGTAGAGCAAGCCTGTCGAGAGTGCAACGGTGGGGTTGTCGTCAGGCTCTGTTGGTCGCCGAGTGATGATTTGCCGCCGCATCGCTCTGCAACAGCAGGCGGTCGCGGTAGACTCGCCAACGAAGGCATCCCAGCTTGCCGACCGAGGCGAAATCGATTGGTCGTGGTCATCGTTCGGGTTGCTGTTGTGCAGGTCTAGTGTCTTTGAACCTTCTGCAGAAGTTGCCGCCATGATCAATAACAACGTGCTTCTGACTGTCCGCAACGAATCCGATATCGCCACCGTCCGGGACCTGATGGTCGAACAGGGGCGTCTGTCTCGCGAAGAGCCCGGCTGCGTTCGGTTCGATGTTTTCCACTCCCAGTCCGACCCGCGGATCTTCATCCTGATCGAGCAGTGGGAGTCGGAGCAGCATCTCGAAGACCACCGCAACGCGCAGGCCTGCACCGAAATCTACAAGCCCAAGGTCCTGCCGCTCGTTGATCGCGTCCCGCATCTGTGCGACGCGATTCTGGATTGAGCGGCGCGAGACAAAAGTAGGGCTCAGTGACGAAGCACCTTGCCGGGCATCGCGCCGGTGTGTTCGCCCTGCTGCAGGACGATCTGGCCGTTGACGATGACGTGCTCGATTCCGGTTCCGTACTGGAACGGCTCGGTATAGGTCGCATTGTCGATCACGGTGGCGGGATCAAAGACGGTCACGTCGGCGAACTGGCCGGGGCGGAGCAGGCCGCGGTCGGTCAGGCCGACTTTGGCAGCGTTCAGCGACGTCATCTTGCGGACGGCGTCTTCGAGGCTCAGCAGACCGAGTTCGCGAACGTAAACGCCGAGCACTCGTGGGAAAGTGCCGAAGTTACGCGGGTGCGGATTGCCTCGCCGCAGCAGGCCGTCGATTGAGTACGCCGAACCGTCGGAGCCGACTGAGCACCACGGCTGCCGGAGCGCGTACGTCATGTCGGTATCGGTGTGATGAGCGAAGACTGTGCTGACGGAACCGCCTTCGTCGAGCAGGATGGCAAACAGTTCGTCGAGCAGGTCGGCGTCGGGGCGTCCTTTCGTGCGGACTGCCATCACGCGGTCCATCGTCAGGCCGCGAAACGTTGTGTTCGCGCTGACGAGCATCCGGCTCCAGTCACGACCGACGGCGGTGTAATGGTTGTACCAGCCGTCGATGCCGTTCTCGATGTCGTGCTTCATCCGCTTCCGCTGCTCGGGATCCCGCAGCCGCTCGAGCAGCTTCTCGCGTCCGCCTTCGTGAGCCCACGGCGGAATGATGCTGACCAGGTTGTTGTTCCCTCGCGTGTAGGGATAGACATTCGCCTGCACGTTGAGGCCCTCGATACGGGCCGCCTTGATCAGCTCGACGATCTCGTTCATCCGGCCCCAGAACGTCTGGTCGGCAATCTTCAGATGGATGATGTCGACCGGAACCTTTGTCTGGCGTCCGACCTCGATTGCCTCTTTGACGGACTCGAAAACGCCCGTGCCTTCGTTGCGGATATGCGTCGAGTAAATGCCGCCGTGTTTCGCGACGACGCGGCTCAGAGCGGTGACGTCTTCCGTCGTGGCCAACGAACCGGGCGGCATCATCACCTGGCTGGAAAGTCCGAGGGCTCCTTCGCGCATCGCGTCGTCGACGAGCTTGCCCATCTCAGCGATCTGCTCGGGTGTGGGGCGGTCGAACGAGTTGCCCATGACCGACTGCCAGACATTGTTCAGCCCGACGTACGACGCGACGTTGACCGAACTCCTGGCTTCGTCGAGCACGTCGAAGTAGCCGCCGAGCGTCCGCCACTCTCGCTCTTTGCCACGCACGTTCTGCGAGTGCGGCTGCAGCTTGCCCTGGTACGGTCCCGCCGAATTGCCCTCGCCGAGGATCTCGGTCGTCACACCCTGCCGAATCTTGCTCTGCGCGTGCCCGTCCTCGAGCAGCAGGAAGTCGGAGTGCGAGTGGATGTCGATAAAGCCAGGAGCGACGACGAGGCCCTTCGCATCGATCTCACAATCCGCAGTTCCCGCGACGCGACCGATGGCGGCGATCCGGTCCCCACGAATGGCGACGTCACCGTTGAACCAGGGATTGCCAGTCCCGTCGACGACGCGACCGCCTCGGATTACGAGATCGAAGTCGGCAGCCACCAGCGGGGTACTCGCGAGTCCGAACGTCAACAGTGTCAGGAGCAGGATGAATCGCTTCATGTAGAGGTGTCTCCCGACTGTGGTACGGACATTGGACGATCAGTCGTAGCGATGTAGGCCGGACCGATTGCAGCGAGTTCCGGCAACGGCCTTTCAATTGGCAACGGATTGCCGGAACGGCGCAGAGTTTGGTCCGGTCTACGATGTTGCTGTCTCGTTACGACGCCCATATCTGGGAGCCGCCGTCGACGCGGAGAACTTCTCCCGTCACGAACTGGCCGAGCGGGCCGGCGAAGAATTCGACAACGCGGGCGACTTCGTCGACGAGTCCGATGCGGTCCAGCGTTCCGGTTTCGACAAGGCGGTTCTCATCAACTACGCGAGTGCCGAGGAACCGGCCCGTTCGGGTGTCGCCGGGCGCGATGCTGTTGACTGTGACGTCGTACGGTCTCATTTGAGCGGCCAGGCAGCGGGTGTACTCGACGACGGCAGCCTTGGCGGTCGAGTAGATCGCCGAGTTCGCGTTGCCTCGGAACGCGGCGATCGAGCTGATCGTGATGATGCGGCCCGTCTTGCGTTCCATCATCTGCCGCGAGACGTGCTGGCAGAGGAAGATTGTGCTGAGCAGGTTGCGGTCCAGTACCGAGCGGACGTCTTCTTCCTTGATCGTGACCGCGTCGTTCGGATTCGGCTTGCCGCCCTTCGCCGCGATGTCGCCGCCGGCGTTGTGCACCAGGATGTCGATTGGCCCGATCGCCTGCGTCACTTCGCTGACGATCCGCTCGACCTGGTCGTTCTGAGTCAGGTCGGCGAGTACGCGGACCGAATTCACGCCGTGAGTGTCTCCGATTTCCTGAGCCGTCGCCGTCAGCGTCGTGCCTTCGCCGTACTCGGATGGTCCTTCCTCACGCATTCCGTGAATGCCGACGTTCGCTCCCAGAGCGGCCAGCGTTTCCGCGAACGCTCGCCCGAGGCCGCGACCGGCTCCTGTAATCAGTGCTGTTTTGCCGGCCAGAAGTCTGCCTGTCGAATCGCTCATTGCGGTCTCTGCTGCGAGGTATCAATCGTTGGTTGAAAGTCAGAACGCGACGCATCGTCGTCGTGAGCGGGCAGCCTGGCAACTCACGGACGGAGACTGGATTCGCTGTGCAGAATCAGCAGACACTGAAATTCCAACAGAGCTGGTCTCACAGGCGAAACGTCTCACGGCGTTCTGTATGCTCCTTGACGCGACGGGCAGCACTCGACGGAATGTGGCCGTCGGTTTGTCCGGTAGACCAATTCAGGAAGCCAGTCCATGCCCGACAGCTCAGCTCGCAGCGCCGTTTACGTGGGCAGCTTTGACCCGCCGACACTGGGGCATCTCGATGTGATTCAGCGTGGTGCCGCGCTGTTCGACCGGCTGATCGTCGGCATCGGGATTAACCCGGACAAGCAGCCTCTGTTTACTCCGGAAGAGCGCGTGCAGCTCGTTGAGCAGATGGTCGCGAAGCTGCCGAACGTTGAAGTCCGCAGCTTTCACGGACTGAGTGTGACGTTCGCCGAGGACTGCGGGGCTGGCGTCTTCCTGCGTGGAGTGCGCACAGTCAGCGACATCGAACTCGAGTTCACGATGGCGCTGACGAACCACACATTGGCGCCGTTGATCGAAACGGTCTTCCTGATGTCCAGCGAAAAGTACTCGCACATTTCGAGCACGCTGATCAAGCAGATCGCGAAGCTTGGTCGCAACAACGCTGAGGATCGCCTGGCCGCCTTCGTGCCCGAATGCGTGATCAAACCGCTGGTCGAGAAGTTCCGGGACTGACGATTCGTTCGCGAGCCGGTCAGACTCGAATCAGTCGTTCGTGCTCCGATGCCATTTCGCCAGCGTGGTAGCTCGATCGGACGAACGGGCCGCTGGCGACCATCGAGAAGCCGAGTGCCCGAACACGGTCACCGATTTCGTCGAACTCTTCCGGCGGCAGGTAGCGTTCGACGGGCAGATGCGAATCGCTCGGTGCGAGGTACTGGCCCAGCGTGAGCATGTCGCACCCGACGCCTCGCAGGTCCGCGCAGACATCGAGGATTTCTTCGTGAGTTTCGCCAAGGCCGAGCATCAGGCCGCTCTTGGTCGGCATCTCGGGAGCTTCCTGCTTCACCTGATCGAGCAGGTCGAGCGTCCGCTGATACTCGGCGTTGCGTCGCACCCGGTGATAGAGCCGCGGGACGGTTTCCGTGTTGTGATTGAACACGTCCGGGCGGGCTTCGATGACGCGCCGGATCGCAGCCTTGTTGCCGAGAAAGTCCGGCGTCAACACTTCGACCTGAGCCCCGGTCCGCTCGCGTACTGCCAGCACGCAGTTGTAGAAGTGGTCAGCTCCTCCGTCGGGCAGGTCGTCGCGGGTGACTGAGGTGATTACGACGTAGCGCAGGCCGAGCCGTTCGGCAGCTTCCGCGACGCGTTCGGGTTCGTCGAGTTCGATCGTCTCGGTCTTGCCCTTCGGTACCGAGCAGAAGCCGCAGGGACGCGTGCAGACGTTGCCGAGAATCATGAACGTCGCCGTCTGCTGCGACCAGCACTCGGTTCGGTTCGGACACTTCGCGCTTTCGCAGACGGTTTCAAGCTGCAGGTCGTCGATCACGCTCGACGTGTAATACATCCCCGGTTTGGGCAGCGGACGCTTCAGCCACCGCGGCAGACGTCGCTTTTCCTGGCGAGCGGATTCGACAGCGTCGCCCGTCGAAACGACAGGCAGCTCAAACGACGGGTTGTCTCCATCAAGCATTGGAACGTAACTCCGAGAGTCTTTTTCTAGTCCTGGAAGGGGAACACTTCGTCTTCGCTGGCGACCGGGGCAGCCACCAGTTTCGACGTGCGTGTCAGCAGCGGGTGCCGAGTGTAAACGTGAAAGTCGTCGTAGCCGAACTCGGCGGACAGATGTCGAACCAGGGCCTCACGGACCTTGGGCATCGGGATCATCCGCATCTTCTGCATCGACATCGATGCAATCGCCCCTCCAGCCGGAGC
>JAPOLP010000105.1 GCA_029977045.1 Planctomycetota bacterium | reverse complement strand
GGCCTCCTCAAAGACACTCTCAGTATAACTATTCTACAGAAAAGTAAAGTGTGATAATGTTAGCCTACTTTGCCGAGAACTTTTTTAAGAAGCTGGATCACACTGTCCTCTAAGCCAGAGTTTTCAATAGCTTTAGATGCTGCAGCCTTAAGTCTACCAGCAGTGCTTTCTTTTTCCTGCCTATCAGGTGTGCCTGGAGTGGGTTTACTCATTAGTAGGTCCTGTCGACCAGTTCCATCGCTGGAAGTCGGGCACCGGGCTTCCGGCCGAATCCTACTGTCGAATGCTGCGGAACCTCTGCGGTGATGAATCGCGTGAACTCGAATGGGAACTCGTGCTGCACGAACTGTCCCTGAGGCGTTCGGCGGAGCCCTCAGGCGACACGGTGAGTGTTGATGACTTCTGCCGACGCTTCCCCGGATTCCGGCCTCACCTGCTGAAATATGTCGAGGATGCCGAACTCGACGAGACGCGTGCGCTGGACCCGACTCGCTCGACCGACGAGATGTCTCGAACACTGAGTGCAGCGCCGACTCAGCCGCGCACAGGCGTCATTCCGGAGTTGGACCTCGACGCCACAACGCTGGAACTCAGCGAAGTCGACGATGGCAGCTCCGCGACACTGCTTTCTGATTCGTTCGAGCACGACCGATCATCGGTGCTCGGCCGCTGCGGTCCATTCTCAAGACTGCCTCCGCTTCTGCTACGCGAAATTGAATCGCAGCTCGAAGACCTGGTCTTTCCGCCGGACACCTACCTGACACATCAGGGCGACCCCGGCGACGGACTGTTCATCGTGCAGTCCGGCGAAGTCCAGGTTCGCACACGCTCGGAATCCGGAGAATCCCGCATACTCGCGACCTGCGGCAACGGTGAAATCCTCGGCGAAATGGCGTTGCTGACGGACGAACCACGAACCGCAGATCTCGTCGCCTCAAACGATGTCACGGCAAAATTCCTGCCCGTCACCGTCTTTGAGGATCTCGCCAGCAAATATCCGGTGATCAGCCGGCTGCTCACCGAACTGCTGGCGGATCGCCTCGGCCAGCGCGGCCATGACGCTCTCGCCGGCAAAACACTCGACCAGTTCCGCATCGTCAAGCGCCTCGGCAAGGGAGGCATGGCGATCGTCTACAAGGCCGAGCACGTCGACACCGCGTTGCCAGTCGCGCTCAAGATGATGAGCCACCGGCTGGTCTATGACCTCAATGCGCTGAAACTCTTTCAGCGGGAAGCTCGCATCATTGAGGGCTTCAATCACCCGAACATCGTCCGCATGATCGGCCGCTTCAAGGCATTCCGGTCATTCTTCATCGTCATGGAGTACTGCGACGGAACACCGCTCGACAAGGTGATCCGTAAGGACGGACCACTGGATGCCGAACGTTTCTGCCACGTGTTCCGCCAGCTGTGTGAAGCACTCGCCTACGCGCACGAACGCAATGTCGTGCATCGCGACATCAAGCCGTCGAACGCCATGCTGACCGCTGACGGCACCATCAAACTGATGGACTTCGGCCTCGCCAACCCCCTCGACACCGACTCCGACGAACAGCGCGGCGTGATTGCCGGCACTCCCCGTTACATGGCTCCCGAACAACTTCGTGGCGAGGACGTCGACACGCGGGCAGACCTCTTCTCACTCGGCTGCACTGCGTGGAAGCTGCTGACTGGCAAAGACCTCGTCGCACATCGCACACTGAAAGACATCCAGAAGTGTCACGACAACTGGAAGCCGCCGACGTTTGACAACCTCCCCGGCGACGTTCAGCAGTTCCTGCAATCCTGCCTGGCATTCGCTCCGAATGACCGGAGGGTCAACCTGCGAGAATTCCCCCGCTGAGCATCACAGACCGCCCATATCTCGCGTCTGTCGAATCAGTTTCGTCCAATTACTGGCACGTCATCTTGCGGTCCAGGTGCGTGTAGCCGCCGTCGACGTACATGATCTGGCCGGTTGTGTGGCTCGACTTCGCTGACGCCAGAAAGACGACGGCGTCGGCGATCTCCTCACACGATGTGAACCGCTGCTCGAACGGGATCATCTTTTCGATACTGGCCCGCATTCCCGCCGGGTCGTCCATCGTATTGAGCCAGTTCTCGTAGAGCGGCGTCCAGGTTTCGGCGGGAATCACCGCGTTCACGCGGATGCCGTCTTTCGCCAGGTCAACAGCCCACTCGCGAGTCAGGCCGTTGATGCCCCCTTTCGCTGCAGCATACGCCGACGTCCCGCCCTGCCCCGTCACAGCGACCTTCGACCCGATGTTGATGATCGATCCGCGTGACTGCTTCAACGCATCGAGAGCGAAGTGAGCCATCGCGTATACGTGAACCAGGTTCCGCCGCAGCGATTCAACAAACGCGTCCGGACCGGCGTCGAGTCCCACGCCGTCGTTGACGCCCGCGTTGTTCACCAGGACGTCAATCCGCCCGAACTTTCCGAGCGTCGCCTCCACCGCGTT
The DNA here is from genome assembly GCA_029977045.1 of Planctomycetota bacterium. GTDB lineage: Bacteria > Planctomycetota > Planctomycetia > Planctomycetales > Planctomycetaceae > JAPOLP01. Next base: position 8,730 of record JAPOLP010000105.1, on the reverse strand, counting down.
CCGGCACGCGTCGACGTCGGTCAGGTCTCCTTGAATAAAGAAGCAGTCCTGCCCTTTGGCCGCGTACTCGGCTTCCAGAGCCTGCCCTTCAGTCGTACTGCGATTGACGTTCGCCACTTTGGCGCCTTCCGCCAGAAACGACCGGACGATACCCGCTCCGATTCCCTTCGAGCCGCCAGTCACCAGCACCACTTTGTCCTGAATCTGTAAGTCCATCGTGTGTCCGTTCCGTGTGAGTGTGTTGAGCGAACCGTCGCTGCTGGCGACCTTTATGCCGTCTCCGCTGCTTAACCCGTCAGCTGTGATCAGCCAGCGACAACAGCAGCACTGCCAGGTTTGTCGCGTTAAACAGGGCATGGACAACAACGATCGACAGATAACTCCGCCGCTGCTGGTAGAGATAGCCGAGAACGATCGCGAGGGGAAACAACGGCAGCGCATCCGGAAAGCGATGGACCGCGGAGAAAACGGCGGCGGCAACGACCAGAGCCACTCGCGGCGGCAGGTGCTGCTCCAGCCAGGTCTGAATCACAACGCGATAAATCAGCTCCTCGACCAGCGGTGCCATGACCGCCGCCGAAACGCAAATCCAGAAAACGGTCTGAAACGACTGGTCACTTTCCATCAGCCGCAACAGAGCGTGACCGTTCTCCTGAGTCCGAAACGGCACCGTCAGGCCAAATATCAGACCGACGGGAGCCAGACTCGCCAGAAACCCGAGAACTCCGTCACCAAGTTGGCCCTGCCAGTTATCTCGACTGAACCCAAAGTCCCGCAGAACACGGCCATCGCTGATGACGAGCGGCAGAAACAGGATCCCGAACAGCAGAGCGTTCAACACGACACTGCTGATGATTCCCGAAACAGACGGCACGCTGACTTCGGCAGAAGACGTCGTAACTGCCGAATACACAGCCATCGCCACCCACGCACAGGCAATGCTCGATGAGATCCCGTTAAGCGTCTCCGGTCGCTGCCCCTGCGTCGCCAGAACCGGCTGCCCGCTGGCGATCCGACTCGCGGCGACTCCCAGCACGGCAAGGCTGGCCGTTCCCAGTCCGCCCAGCAGCCAGAGGACGGAAACGGGGACGTCAGACATGGCAGAGATTTCCGGACAGACTGGTGGCTGGCGAGCTAACTGTCGTTTTTCTGATCCTGGTCAGCGTCGTCACGGCCACGGAAATTCTGGTGGAGTCACCGTCTTCAACGCGGCTTCGTCAACATTGATGCCGAATCCTGGACCATCCGGTATCTCGATCCAACCGTCGACAATCGGCGGCTGCCCGTTTACCCAGGTCATCCATGGCCGACCGGACTCGGCCAGCGGATCGGGGTCGAGTGCCGCGACCGCTGGCAGCGACCAGATCTCCGCTCCGCGATGCGGGCAGACACGAATGTCGTCGTGCTCTGCCGCGAGTTCGTAAATCCTGATCAGCTCCGTCAGCCCGCCAACCCAGTTGACGTCCGGCTGCAGCACCGAATGCAGCCGGCGATCGACCAGCTTCCGAAATGCCCCCGATGTGTATTCGTGCTCGCCGCCCGCGATCGGCACCGTCCCGAGACCGACGAGTGCCTCATAACCGGACTCGTCGTCGAGCGGCAATGGCTCTTCCAGCCAGCTCAGATTGACGTCCCCGATCCGCTCGATGACGGCCTGAGAGGCGGGACGCGACCACTTCATCCATGCGTCAGCCATCAGCTCTCGCTCCGGGCCGATCAGACGCCGAGCCTCCCTCAGCTCGCCCGCAATCCGGTCCGCGAAATCATCGACGGATTCGTTCTGCGGAGCCTGCTCGCCCAGATGCAGCTTGAATCCCCGATGCGGACGGTCCGCAACCTTCGCCAGAGCCTCGTTATCCCACACCGTGATGTATGTCGGCAGCCGCGTCTGTTTCGCACCGCCGAGCAGCTCCGTAATCGACTGTTTCTCCGCCCTGCCGCGCACATCCCACAGAGCGAGATCGACGCCCGACATCGCCATCAGCACGATGCCCTTCTGCCCGAAGGCCAGCGTCGCGTCGTACATCTCCGACCAGAGATCTTCGATCTGATCCGGATTCCGGCCGAGCAACACGTCTCGCAGAACAGTCTGCACAACGTGAATGCCGGCAAACCCGCCACCGCCGACACCGTAACCGGTGACTCCACAGTCAGTATCAACAGCGACAAGGATCTGCCCGATCGACGTCCGCCAGTCATCGGGCGACGTCTCAGTCACCGGCTGACAGGCTCGTACGTTGGTGATTTTCACGTGATTTCCAGCGTCCAGAGTGAAAGGATTCCCGTCCAGCGGCAGCGTATCGACTTCGTGAAACCGTAGCGAAACTCGCGCAGAGTTTCGGCCAGAAAACACGTCTCACGGTGCGTTCCCAATTCGCGGGCCACTCCGCTAGACTTGCCCGCTTTGCCGGTTCCGCAGCAGTTTCTGGCGGTCGGCGTGCGTGCGGCAACAGATTCAAACGGACAGAACTGTGAGTGCAACATCGGTCATCGGCCTGCAATGGGGCGACGAAGCCAAGGGAAAAATCGTCGACCTGCTGACGCCTCAGCACGACATCGTCGTGCGGTATCTCGGCGGCAATAACGCCGGCCACACCGTCATCTTCGACGGCGAAACCTACAAACTCTCGCTCCTGCCGGCGGGGATTCTGCACAACACCGTAACTTCGGTCATCGCCACCGGTGTCGTGATCAATCCCAAGGCCTTCCTGGAAGAGCTGGGTCGGATCGAAGCTCGCCGCGGTGTCGTTCCGGCTGAACGACTGCTGATCAGCAACCGTGCTCACGTCATCTTCCCGTACCACATGGCGGAAGAGGCGGCGTTCGAGGCAGCTCGCGGCGGCGAAGCGATCGGCACGACGATGCGTGGCATCGGCACATGCTACCGCGACAAGGCCGGTCGGACTCACGCGATTCGAATGGGCGACCTGATTCAGCCGAACCGCCTCAAGAAGCGGCTCGACGAGATCGTTCCGTACAAGAACCAGATCATCCAGGCGATGGCTCCCGGTGCCGAGCATCTCTGCGTCGACGCGATTTACGAAGAGTACTCCGGGTACGCCGACCGTCTGCGGCCTTACGTCACCGATACGACGGCGTTTCTGCACAAAGCCGTCCGCAACGATAAGCGGCTGCTGTTCGAGGGTGCTCAGGGCTGCCTGCTCGACATCGACCACGGGACGTTTCCGTACGTGACGTCGTCAAACAGCTCCGGCTGCGGCATCCACAGTGGCAGCGGTGTCTCCGAACGAGTCATCTCGAAAATGATCGGCGTCGTGAAGGCATACACGACCCGCGTCGGCGGCGGCCCGTTCCCGACCGAACTGGATAACGAGATTGGCCAGTACATCCGCGACACCGGCAACGAGTACGGCACGGTCACCGGTCGGCCGCGCCGTTGCGGCTGGTTCGACGCCGTCGCGACCGGTTACGGAGCACACCTCAGCGGAGTCGACGTTCTCTCTGTCATGCTGCTTGACGTTCTCGACGGCCTGGACGAACTCCAGATCTGCGAGGCGTACGACATCAACGGCGAACGAGTCACCGACTTCCCGCCAGACATTGAGGACCTCGCCGCCGCGAAGCCGATCTACCGCACCGTCCCCGGCTGGAAGAGCGACACCACCGGCATTCGCAAACGAGCCGACCTGCCGGAAAACGCACTGAAGTACGTCGACACGATCGGCGAAATCATCGGCTACCCCGTCGAAATCATCTCCGTTGGCCCCGACCGCGAACAGACGATCCTCGATTAAAGTCGTAGAACGGAATTCATTCCGTTCAATTGCTAAGCCTCAACAGGACAGACGGAAAACGGAATGAATTCCGTTCTACATTTGGCTTCCAGCAATTCGCGTGAACTCCCGACAGAATCCACAGTGAATCGGATTGAGTGATGACGTTCGCAGCGGAGGCGAAACGGAAACTCGGCATCAGGCGGCTCGTGCTGACGATCCACGATACGAGTTTCCCCGCGCGACCCGACGAAGACACCGGTCGCGGCTCTCCGTACTCGCAAGGCGCCGCTGACTTTCTGCAGTTCATCCAGAAACTCGGTTTCGACGGCATCCAGTTCGGCCCGCAGGGACAGACCGACCGAGGCAACCCGTGCCCGTACGATGGCCGCCTCTTTCCGCACGACTTCCTGTCCGTCGCGCTGAAGCCGCTGGTCGAAGACGACTACTGGGGCGGCATCCTCTCGAAGCAGACACTGCAGCGCATCGTCGAGGGCCGACCGCCGGGCTCGGGCCGCAGCCATCATCGATACGCCTGGGATGAAGTCTCTGCTGCGCTGTCCGAAGCCGTCACGTGTTTCCGCGCGCGAGGCGACGCTGACGAACCACTTGACCGCGACTTCCGAGCATTCGTCGCTGACAACGAAGACTGGCTGCCGAGCGACTTCGGCGGCGGAGTTTCAATCAGCGAAGCCTTCCCGCAGTTCGTCCTGCATCGCCAGAAGCAGTCACTCAAGGCCGCGTTCCCCGACCTGAGTTTCTACGGCGACTTTCAGATCGGCATCAACCCGATCGATGCCCGGCAGTTCGCTCACCTGTTTCATCCGAACTACGCCGTCGGAGCACCGCCCAGTCGCACGAATCCCGAAGGCCAGCCGTGGGGCTACGCCGTCCTGCATCCCGACCGGATCGCCGACGGTTCCGCTCAGCAGTTTCTGAAACGCCGCGTCGAACGTCTGCTGTCGGGCCTCGACGGAATCCGCATCGACCACCCGCACGGTCTCGTCTGCCCCTGGGTCTACCGTCGCGATCAGCACCCGGCATCCGACGCCGTCCGAGCCGGCGCTCGTTTTTACGAATCGCCAGCCGACGCCGCTCATCCGGAACTCGCCACGTTCGCGATCGCTCGTCCCGACCAGATCAACGGCGACGTCACCGCGTACGATTCGGATCGAGTCACCGACCTCGACGACGAACAGGTCGCCCGGTACTCAGTTCTGATCGACGTCGTACTCGACTGTGTCCGCGAGGCGGGCGGTGACCTGACATCCGACGTCGCGTGCGAAGTCCTCAGCACCCAGCCCTACCCGCTGCAGCGCGTGATGCAGCGGCACGGCCTCGGCCGGTTCCGAATCGTGCAGAAAGCGGCTCTCGACAAACCGGACGACGGTTATCGGATCGAGCACGCCGAACCGGGCGACTGGATCATGTTCGGAAACCACGACACACCGCCGATCTGGCTGCTCGCCCAAGGCTGGTGTGCCGGCAACCGTGGTCGCGACTGGGCCGAGTACCTCGCCGAGCGTCTCGCCATCCCCACCGCCAACCGCAACGACTTCCTGGCCCGCACATCATCCGAACCTTCCGAACTGGTGCACGCCCTGTTCGCCGCGATGCTCGCCAGCAAGGCCGCTCACGTATCCGTCTTCTTCCCCGACCTGCTCGGCCTGACTTCTTTCTACAACCGCCCCGGCGTCGTGAACGAAACCAACTGGACGCTCCGAGTGCCGCCAACCTTCGAGCCTGACTATGCGGACAACTGCCGGCAGAACACGGCTCTTGACCTGACTCGCTGCTTCAACCTCGCCCTGCAGGCATCGGCGTCCTGACCGATCGATTTCAGAAACAGCGACGGTCATTCAGCCGCTGGCGATGCCCCAGCTCGAATGAGTTCCACGCCGCTGATCAGCGTCTGCCCCGCCAACGCAGTCAGGGTCAGTGTGAAGTCGCCATTGATTTCGACATCCTCAATCGTCCGCGTCATGCCGGTCATTGGACGCTGTGACTGTGCAAGAATGTCGAAGTCGCTCAGAACAGCCCGACCTTGCAGCGAGACGGTCTGCACTCGGTCACCGGGTTTCAGGTTGTCCGGCTCCGCAAAGAGGAGCCGCACGGTATAGCGACCCGGCTGAAGATCGCTGAGCGCCAGCTCCTGCAGGCCTTCGAGACACGACGCTGCCACCCACGGCCAGGCATCGCCACCCTGCATCCAGAGACTGTGTCGGTAACGAGCGGTCGGTTTCTCGGGAACGGTCGTCGCACGAATCTTCGGCGACGGCCCGCCAACGGACGGGTAGTCGAGCCACAGCGTTCCCTCGCGCGTCATCCGATCGCCGGGAGCCCCGAAGTTCAGACCGATGCGCTGAATCGATCCCGGTTGAATTTCGTCGGCTCCCCACGCCGACCATTGCTCAAAACTCTCCGGCATCGCGACGAGCGAGAGCGCTGTCGGCAGCGGGTAACTGCAGGTGCAGCCTTCGTAAAAGTACGGGACGTTCAGCAGACCACCCGACGGAATGATGCTGTTTGTGCAGCCGCTGCGAGGCCCGCTGATAAAGACCGTGCCGCTCTCCAGCGTCTTGTCGTAAAACGCCGCCGTTCCGCTCCGCAGCGTGTAGAACGCTCCGTAATCGACGCCGCCATCGCAGCCGTACGTCTTCGGAAACGCCCGCGTTTCTTTCTTCCCAGTCAGCGGATTCACTCGCTCGCCAACAACTGGCGGGTCGGGGTTGAGTGCCGTCTTCTGATGCGGCGCGTGGTAGTAGCTGATCTGTGGCGAGCCGTCCGACTTCGGTAGCGACTTTCGCAACTCAGCCTGTTCCGTCTCGGCGAACACCCGACCGGTGTAGATATCCGAGAGCACTGGCGGGAGCAGCGGATAGTCGACCGAGTAGTTCCCCTTGATGCGAGGAGCGTGCCAGTCTTTCGGTCGGGAAATCATCACACCATAGCGAAACAGCGGCTGCGGCGAGCGTTTGAAATGCGCGAGCATATCGTCGAACCAGAGCACGCCGAGCGGAAACCGCACCAGCTCGTCCTCGCACAAGGCATACTCACCCTGATACTCCGCCGCTCCCGGTAACGCCCCGACACGACGAATCACCTGACCCAGTCCGTCTTCGACCGACGTTTCAAAACGACCAGGCGTTACTGCATTCAGCCGATCACTCGCCATTCGACCGTCGCCCCGCGGACTGCGAAAGACCGCCAGGCCGCCAAACGGACGAAGCGACTGAACCAGTCTGTCCCACTGTTTCGCAATGGCGTCCCACTTCTCCGTCGTCAGAACCGTCGCCAGGTACGGCGGCAGATTGAGCGTCCGCAGGTCCCCTTCGATCACCGACGCCCGCACGCCAGCCAGCCCTGCAGCCTCCAGCTCCATTCGCAGTCGCTCAACTCGCCCGGCATCGTCATCGATCCCCACGACACGGAAGTCGCTCTCACGCAGCAGTGCTTTGACGAGTTCGCCGTCCTTCAGGCCAACCACAACTGCATACCCATTTGACGCGACCACCTGCTGCATCAGCAATCGCGCGAACTTCGATGTTTCTTCCGACACGGTTAGCGGTTCACTCGCCAGTTCCCAGTGCCGAGCCGCAACGGACTTCCGATCTGCGTTCAACTCCGATTCGCCGAAACAGTAAAGCCGCCCTTCGCGCGTCGTGACAAACAGACGCCCATCGGCCAGGGCCATCGAGTGGATCGTTCCGTCGACGCCCTCAAAGCCGTCGTCGAAGTTCAGCGTTCGCTTGCCGGCCTGCAGCGTTCGGCTGATGCCGGAAACACCGTCGCCAGTGTTGAGCTTGTCCTCGTGCTGCTGTCGATTGACGACGTCGTCGAACGTCAGTTTGCCACGACGAATCGCGCGAGCAGACTCGGGATCGATCGACGCGAACCAGCCGCCGGGAAACCGCCCCGGCGACGGCAGAGCGAACTCGATCAGCTCGCCCGTCTCGCGATTCAGCCTCGCCGGATAAGCCGTCGAGCACGGAACGACCAGCTCGTCGCCATTGACGATCAGGTACCCCTGCGGTGCCACTCCGCCGATCGCTTCTGTGTTATGCGGCTGCTGCCCGAAGAGGTAACCAAGCCGTTCGTTTCGCCAGACAAGGTCACCCGACTCGACATCAAGAGCGAGCACAAACACGCCCTCGAACGGCCAGACACCCGCAGCAAAGTAGACTCGCCCATCGGCGACAACCGGGCCGCCTCGCACCGGCCAGACGGAAATCAGCCGCTGATTGCCGAGCAGCTTCCGCTCGCTCGGCACCACGCGATGCATCCAGCGGAGCATTCCCGTCGACAGCTCGACGCAGTACAGACTGCCGTCGTCCGAACCGAAGCAGACCAAGCCTTCCGACACTGCCGGTGCGCAGCGGACCGGACCGTTCGTCCGAAACACCCACAGCTCGCGGCCCGTTTCAGCGTCGTAAGCAGTGACCGAATCCGTCCGCGACGACGCCAGCAGCACTCGTCCAGCCGAGACCACCGGTTCGTACCCGGCATCAAACTGCAACCGCTCGCTGTGAAACGCCGGAGTGATCACCGGCAGCGACCGAGTCCACTTCAGCTCCAGCGACTCTGGCAATGCTTCCGCGGTCGAAGCCGTGCGGCCAGCATCGCGTCGCCACATCTGCCAGTCGTCCGCGGCAACATCTGCCACACCGACAACGAGCATCGCCAGCCACGCGAAACATCGAACAGGTCGTTCAGAATTCTGCATCATGTTTCTCATTCAGTGTGAAGCGGCCCGATATCGCGGCGGTTTTGATTCTCAATCAATGCTCAGGCTGCTCAGCGGAATGACGGCCAGTTCGGCGCTGTTGCGGTTGCCGCCTCGGCCACCGCTGTTCGAGTACGCGACAAATAGCTTGCCGTCGTGCTCGATCGCGTACGGATACGCGAGCGCCGCCTTCTCGTGCGATTCGCCCGGCCAGTCGTGAACCGCGTCGCGGATGCGGAACACGCGGCGGAACTGCTTCTCGCCCGGCCGAGT
>JAPOLP010000973.1 GCA_029977045.1 Planctomycetota bacterium | reverse complement strand
TGTCGCAAGCGTCTGCCCACCTGGGACAACTCGGTTGCCGCGTTGCTCGAAGACCTCGACGAGCGCGGCCTGCTCGACGAAACACTCGTCCTGGCACTCGGCGAGTTCGGTCGCACGCCAAAGATTTCGACGTTGTCCGGCCAGAACACGCCCGGTCGCGACCACTGGTCGAACGCCATGTTCGTCCTGATGGCCGGCGGCGGCACACCGCGAGGCACGGTCGTCGGAGCCACCGACAGGAGCGGCTTCTCCGCCGTCGACCGCGTCCTCTCACCCGAGAACTTCGTCTCGACCGTCTACACCAAACTCGGCATCGACCCCGGCAAGCTCTACTACACCCCCGAAGGCCGCCCGAGCCACCTCGTCTCCGACGACACCCCAATCCACGAACTGCTGTCGTAGCCCACCGCTGGCTTCCCGCCAGACGGGTTTGCCACAAAGAAGCACAGGAAGGTACGAAGAGGGAACCCACTCCTCCTCGTGCCTTTCTTTTTTGTGTCTCTTTGTGCCTTTTCGTGGCCAACTCTCTGCGACGGAAAACCGTGGGGACGTGAATTCCCCGGTTCAACGCTCCTTCGTTCGCCGCGACATTTGGTCTGCTTCCGATCGTGCTCCCCGGTTTCTAGAATCCCGCTCGCTTCGTGCCTGACGGCTGCCCGCTGTGGCTGTCGGCAACTTTTTGAACATCGCCCGCCAACTGCAGGAAGTCCCCGTGCGCTGGTCCCAAACGCTGATTCCGACGATCAAGGAAGTTCCCTCGGATGCTGAGGTGCCGTCGCACCAGTTGATGCTGCGGGCCGGGCTGATTCGGCAGCTCATGGCCGGAGCGTACACCTACCTGCCGCTCGGCTACCGGGCTCTCCGCAAGGCCGAAGCCATCGTCCGCCAGGAAATGGAGCGGGCCGGGGCGATCGAAATTCACATGCCGGCTCTGCAGCCCATCGAGCTGTTCGAGCGGACCGGCCGCCGCGAGGCGTTCGGCAACGTGCTGATCAACTTCGATCTGAAACGCGGCGACCGACGCGTCCATTTGGCACTCGGGCCGACGCACGAGGAAGTCGTCACGGACCTCGTGTCGAAGGTCGTCACTACTTACAAGCAGCTCCCGTTCACGCTGTATCAGATTCAGACGAAGTTCCGGAACGAGGAACGGCCGCGGTTCGGCGTGCTGCGAACCAGCGAATTTCTGATGAAGGACGCTTACAGCTTTTCGACCAGCGTCGAGCAGCTCAACGACGCCTACGACGCGATGTACGCCGCCTACTGCCGCATATTCGCCCGCTGCGGACTCGAATACCTGCCCGTCGAAGCCGAAAGTGGCCCGATCGGCGGCGACGCTTCGCACGAGTTCATGGTGCCGGCGGGCAATGGCGAGGACACGATCGTTCGCTGTCCGAAGTGCTCGTACGCGGCCAACATGGAACGTGCTGATACCGGACGTCAGTTGCCAGCGATCGGTCAGCCCGCCGACTGCGCCGAGCTGACAAAGGTCGACACGCCGAACGCGACCAGCATCGAGCAGGTCAGCCGGATGCTGAACTGCGAACCATCGCAGCTCGTCAAGACGCTGATCTACTCGGCAGACGGCAAACCAACTGCCGTGCTTGTTCGAGGCGATCACGAGGCCAACGAAGGCAAGGTTCGCCGGGCTCTGGGAGCTGCCTCGCTCGAACTCGCGGACGAAGACACCATTCGCGAAGTCACCGGTGCTCCGGTCGGATTCGCCGGACCGGTTGGCATCAAGTGCCCGATCATCGCCGACCACGACGTGCCGCAGATCGTCAACGCAGTCACCGGAGCGAACGCGGCGGACGCTCATTACACCGGAGTCAACGTCGGTCGCGATTATCAGCTCGACACAACGTTCGACCTGCGTGACGCGGACAACGGCGATCCCTGCCCACGCTGCGACGGCACGCTGGAGCACGTCCACGGCATCGAAGTCGGCCATGTCTTCAAGCTCGGCACGAAGTACTCAAAGAGCCTCGACGCGGTCTACATCGACGAGAAGGAAGACCGGCACCCGATCATCATGGGCTGCTACGGAATCGGCGTGAACCGCATCATCGCCTCGCTATGCGAGACGCGGTACGACGACAACGGCATCGTCTGGCCGCTGTCGATCGCTCCTTATGAGTTGCTGATCATCCCGCTGAACATCGAAGACGAAGAAGTCATGTCCGTCGCCAACCGCTGCTATGACGAACTGACAGCAGCCGGTGTCGACGTGCTGCTCGACGACCGCAAGGCGCGGCCCGGCTTCAAGTTCAAAGACGCAGACCTGATCGGCATCCCGCTGCGGCTGGTCATCGGCGGCAAAGGCCTGCAGGAAGGTCAGGTCGAACTCAAATGGCGCTGGGCGGACGGCCCGGACAAGGTTCCGGTCGATTCTGCAGTCAGCGAGGTTCTGTCGCAGCTCGACGCACAGCGCAAAGCCGAAGCGGAAAAAGTCCCTCAGTAACCAACATCGTTTGACCCGAAGCCGTAGGCGACGGCGTTTTCTCGTGCCACTTTCAGGGAACGCCATCGCCTACGGCTTCGGGCCAAACTGGAACTCTCACAACGAAGCTAAAACCTCATGTCCAAAGTCCGCATTGCCATCATCGGAGCCGGTGCCGTCTCCGATTACCACCACGTTCCCGGTATCCGCATCGACGACCGTTGCGAACTGGTTTCCGTTTGTGACCCCAACGAAGCGTTGCTCGAACAGCGACAGTCCGACTGGGGGCCGACGAAGAAGACGACGAACTACCTGGATGTCGCCAACGATCCCGATGTCGACGCGGTCATCATCGCGACGCCGAACTTCGTGCATCACGAGCAGACTCTGGCGTGCGTCAACGCCGGCAAGCACGTCATGTG
>JAPOLP010001008.1 GCA_029977045.1 Planctomycetota bacterium | reverse complement strand
GCCCACGACGACCTCGGCCCGGTGGATCAGTTGCTGGCGTAACGCCAGGTAGCGGAAGGGCGCAAGCCCTCCGGCCGAGCGTCTGGAAGGGCCGGACGGCTCGCGCCGTTCCGCTACTTCGTCAGTCGTCGCTCCCACCGTCATCCGCCTTTGCCACCGGCTTGCGGAGATACCACAGCGGGTCGCCGGGATGCTGATCCGGCAGCGGCTGATTCGTCAGTCGCCGCATTCGACGAGCCCACAGCACGACGCAGATCATCAGCGTCAGAAAAACAACGCACAGCAGAGCCAGCACCAGCAGCCCTGCCAGCGCCGACTGCTGCCGGAGTTCTGATTGCTTTTCGACATCTGTTGGCGAGCCGACCGAGTCAGAAGTGGCGGCTTGAGCAGACGCGGACGCAGCACCGGTCGGCGGCTCGTCCTGACCGTACGAGTTCTGCGACATCCCGACAGCAACCAGAACTGCGACCAGCAGCGCCAAGACTCCGCCGTAGCGCACTCTTCGCGAACTTCTCGATTCAGGCTCAGCAGCCATGCTTGTCCTCGGCAGTCAGTGTCCGGGCAATGATTCGCCTTTCAAACGCTGTTTCAACGAGCCCGCGTCAGCTCCGTAGTAAACCAGCGGTTCCGAGGTCTGTCGAGCAACGAAACTCGCTGAACGGATCGTCCGCTCAGAGTGCCTGGCGAAGCGGGGCATGGATCGCAAAGATGCCGCGACTGGCACTGGATGCCACCTTCCCGCTTTGCCTCCGAGAATCACTGACCGTTTCGTCCGATGTCTGAACCGCTGCTGAACGTCGTCCTGTACCACCCGGAGATTCCGCAGAACTCAGGCAACATCGGGCGGACGTGCGTCGCCGTCGGCGCAAAGCTGTGGATGATCCGGCCGCTGGGCTTCAGCCTCGAAGAGAAGTACCTGCTGCGAGCGGGTCTCGACTATTGGCAGTTTCTCGATCTCGAAGTCGTCGACTCGTGGGAGGAAATCCGCGAGCGGCTCCCCGAATCCAACGTCTGGTACCTGACCCGCTTCGCCAAACGGCTCGTCTGGGACGCCGAGTTTCGACCGGGCGACATTCTGATCTTCGGCTGCGAGTCACTGGGCCTCCCCGAGTCGATCAAGGCCGAGCAGCCCGAGCACAACATCCGCCTGCCAACCCGCCCGGAAGTCCGCAGCCTGAACCTGGCGAGCACCGTCAACACGGTCGTCTACGAAGCCGTTCGTCAGCTCGGTGGCCTGCCGGGCGTTTGAAATCAGCAGGCCGAATCGCCGATCGACACATCAACGAAAGTGACAGCAACGATGACACATCGCACGATCCGAGTCGGCATCAACGGAACCGGTTTTGCCGCCGACTACACCTCGAAGGCCTACGCGATGATGCCGCACCGGAACGGTGTCACGATTGAGCTGGCCGGTGTTGTTTCCGGCCGCCTGGAGAACGCTCAGAAGTTCGCCGAGTCACACGGCATCGCGCAGGCATTCGCATCGCACGCCGAGATGCTCGAAGCCGTCAGGCCGGACATCGATAACATCTGCTGTGCGAACTTCGCTCACGGGCCGTACACGCGGGAAGCTGCTCAGGCCGGAGTCCCGGTCGTCGTGCTCGAAAAGCCGCCGGTCATCTGGCCGGGGTATCCCGAAGGCCGCGAAGCTGACGCTGCGACTCGCAAACAGGAATCGATGAGCTTCCTCGCGGACGTTCTCGACGATGTCCGAGCCGGCGGATCGAAGCTGCTGTACGCCGAGGACTTCGTCTACTTCGACGGGATGAAGGGCATTGTCGAACTGCTGATCGAGGCTCGCAAGAACGGCAAAGGGAAGGTTCTGTATCAGCACGGCGTCTGTGCACATCAGGGATCGCACGCCCCGGCTTACGACACGCCGTCGAAGTCGGGCGGCGGAGCACTCTTCAACAAGGCCTGCCATCCGCTGGGGCCGGCGCTGTTCCTCAAACAGGTCGAAGGCATTCTCGCGAACGGACAGCCGATTCGACCGGTCAGTGTCTCAGCTGTCGCGCTGCAGGTGCTCAAGCATCAGCCCGAAAGCTGCGGCGAGTTCTTCCGAGTCATGCAGAACGTCGACGACTTTGGTCGCATCACCGTGCTGTTTGAAGATCAGACCGTCGCCGAAGTGCTCGGTTACGACCTGAGCATCAGCGGCATCCGCAACGAGTTCTCCGTCATCACTGACTTTGCGCAGTACGACCTGCGGGTCAATCCGAACAACGAGAACGAAGTCTTCCTGCCGAGTGCCGCGAACGCCGGCAACCTGCTGCTTCGCGAGAAACTGCCCACACCACAGGGCACGAGCTTCCCTCGACCGAACCAGTTCTACGCACACGGGTACGTCAGCGAAATGAGCGACGCCGTTAGCTGCGTCCTCGACGCCGACCGCTACCCGCAGTCCGGAGCCCTGATGGCCTGGGACACGATGGCGGTCCTGATGGCTGGCTACGAAAGCGCCGAAACCGGCGGCGGCATCGTCGATATCTCCGAGTTCACGATCAGCGGTCGCCAGTTCGAGCTGCGAGAAATGCCGACGCCAGCACAGTTCGGAGCCGTGTTTCAGCGGCTGTAGTCTTGTCAGCACCGAGATAGCGGCAGGGCGCAAGCCCTCCGGTGTCTGCATTGGCGAGCGTCTGCATTGGCGAGCGTCTGGGTCGGAGGGCTTGCGCCCTG
>JAPOLP010000220.1 GCA_029977045.1 Planctomycetota bacterium | reverse complement strand
TACGGACGCTCCGCACTCGAAACCAGTCAGTGATCAGGACTTCCGAAACGCGGCGTCCTGCCTAGAAGCAGCCGGCTGGGCGTCACTGGCCTGAGCCGTCTGGCTGTTCAGCAAATTCTTCCGATCGTTGAGGGCCAGCACTCGGCTGGCGACGCGTGAGCAGCTCTCGGATCAACGACCGGCACTCGGGCAACAACTCTCAAACTTCGCCCGGTTGAGGCGGAATGGTACTCAGTGACCGTTCGATTTCAAACTCGCAGGTCAGTCCGATCAACTCTCGCAAATCCGTCTGACAACCCGACTTCAGACGCGTGTTACGACTTGCCGGACGCGGCCTCGGGCCGCTGACAGACGATCGCGGTCGCTTTCCCGACCTGGCGGGCAAAGACAACCACTCCGGGAGCGGTCCCTTCGAGCGGCAGCTTGCGACGAACCGCTTCGGCTTCGATAGGAATGTGTCGGCATTTGATTTCGACCTGTCCGAACTCGCAGCGGCGGACGGCTCGACGCAACTCCTTCTGGTTGTTCGGCACGGATTCGAGCACCCGGAACGGCCTGACAAACGGCGACTCAACGAGCGTGTCGCCGGTCAGGTACTCCTCGGTATCGTCGAGCCTCCGCAGACCGAGCTGCTCCGCAACGACGTCAACCAGCCCGGACCGCACAACCGCCGGATCGGGGTCGTAGAGCCACTCGCCCAGTTCTACGACGTTCGTCCATGCAGACAATGGGTCGGCGGCGATTGTTGCTCCGCTCGGCAGAACAGTCGCCCTACACGGCTCGTCACCAGCCAGCTCACCGAACCAGACGGTCGCTTCGCGGCACTCGCCATCGAGGCTCACGAGTTCGATTTCGCAGCCGGTAAACTTGCCGCCGAAATTGCTCGCCGGACTGAGTTTGATCGCACCGCCGCGAAACTGCTCCATCAGCCGCAGCAGGTCTTCGAGCCCCGGCAGGCAGTCCTCGACGCGCAGGACCCGCTTGCGACCAGCAGGCCGCCGGTCCGGATCGATGTGCAGAAACCCGGCCTGCGTTTCGACCTGCAGGACGTCGGCACACGCCACTGAGATTCGATCCGCAACGCCGTACGCCTCGGCATTCCACTCGACGAACTGGCAGCAGGTCGGCGCGAGATCGACCGCGTGAACCCGACAGCCCGCTCGCGCGAGAGCGATCGAATCGGCACCGATGCCACAGCAGAAATCAGCGACCAGCGGCTCGCTTCCGGTTTCGTCCCGCAGCGCCACGAACCGTGCAGCCTTGTGATTCGCGACCGCTTCTGCGGACGCCTGTTCGAGCCCCTTTGCGTCGAACCACATCTCGTCACCGCGAGTGAACCGGCCCGAGTCGGCAGCTCGCTTTCGCAGGTCTCGGAGCGTCAAAGCCGCTCGAACCAGGTCGGCCGGAAACTCGTCGCGCAGCCGTTTCTGAATCGCGAGGCTCGACCCGGTTTCGCTCTGCAACCGCTCCAGCAGTTCCGGCGTCGCGTGCAGGACGCGGAGCAGTTCGACGGAGTCATCACTGGAATCGGACATTGCAGGATCGGCGGCAGGTTTCGATTGAGGTCGGAGCAGACTGCGGATCGTAGCCGTCTCAGCCGGCTTTCGCGCGTCGCGCATCAGGCTGCGTTTCCCGCAGAATCCGAACGGTCGTTTGCGACAAACCGGAATCGCTGCTGCAGCTCGACCATATTCGCCGTCGCCGCCGCCTGTTCAAACCAGGTTTGCAGGACTCGAAACCTGGAGCGGACAGCGATGAGCGATTTGCGGCAAACCTGGCACAGCACGCAAGTGCACGACGACGGTGCGGACGGACTCCCGTTCGTGGATCCGTCGTCCGCGTTCGCCAGCCAGTTGCCCGACGGCGGCTCTGCCGACCAGCCACGTCGTCCCGAAGATGCTCTGGCCGAGATCGAATCGCTCGAACGCCTGATCGCCGAGGTCAGCGACGACCGTCGATCAGCATCCGAGCTGAACGATCGACCGACCGAACCGCTGGTCGTCCGCGAAGTCGCGTCGCCGCAACGAATCGAAGTCGCGCCCTGCATCGTCTGTCACGGAACGACGGCGACGAGCCGTTTCGCCATGACAGGTTTGCCGGAAAAGCTGGTCGTCTGCGACACCTGCGGCGTCGGCTCGCTGTTTCCCATGCCGACGGAGCAGCGAATCGCCGAGCTGATGCGAATGGGCTCTGACCGCGAGCAGCGACTCGAACCAGCAACCCTCCGTCCGGCAGCAGCTCGACTGCGGACTCACTGGTATCTCCGCAACGTCCCCGGAGGTGGCCGTGTTCTTGAAGTCACGTCTAACGATCAATCCGCAACGTCACTCGTGAGTGGTTCGAGGTTTGACGTCTTCTCCGTACGCATCTCCGCGTCCGAGCTGGACAACCATCGTCTCAACGAGCACCGCGTTCGCGACCTCACTGACGCTGCGTTCGACAGCCGCTCATTTGAAGCCGTCGTGCTGCGAGGCACGCTCGAATGTCACCCGCAACCGCAACGGCTGCTCGACGAAGTCCGGCGCGTCCTGCGACCGGGCGGTCTGTTGATCACATCGCTGCCGAACTTCGCAAGCTGGCAGGCCATCGCGTACGGAGCCGACTGGCAGTACCTCGACCTGCCTCGCACCCTGCACCACTTCACACCGGAAACTCTGCGCCGGCTGCTGCTGCGTTCCGAGTTTGAGTCGGTCTCGATTCGGTACTCGACGCTGTCCAATATCCTGCATCAGTTGCCGTTCGGTGACCTCGCATTGAACTGCCTGAAACGAACGGGCACCACCGGCCCGAGCCTTCTGCATTCGATGATCCAATGCGGTGGGACGATGACTGTGACCGCTCGCCTGAGCAACCTGCAGCCAGTCGGCACACTGCTACGCTCGGATTCTCGGTCGCCCTTCGCCGGCGCGTTCGCGTAGGCCGTTGCGATCGCTTGTCGACGCCGTCCTGCAGGTCGTTTACGTACGCCGCGATGCCACTTTCCCGGTTTGCGCAAAGCTACTACGCTCCCTGCCCGGTCGATTTGGGACCGGTGCTTGAGGCGCCGTGCGGGCTGCCTCGCTAATCTCAGGACTTTGATTCGCTACGGAAGCTGCACATGTCTGAGCACAAGTTTCTGACCGCTCCCGATCCGAACGAGAAAGGCTGGCCGAAGGGCGTCCCGTACATCATCGGGAATGAAGGCTGCGAGCGGTTCAGCTTCTATGGGATGAAGTCCATCCTGCAGGTCCACCTGACGATGCTCTTCGTCGGCACCGGCCTGATGCAGGGCACTGCTGAAGAACACGCTCAGGAAATGGTGCACCTGTTCGTCGCTGGCGTTTACGCGCTGCCGATGATCGGAGCCATCATCTCCGACCGTCTGGCCGGTAAGTACGAAACCATCATCTGGCTGTCTCTGGTTTACTGCCTCGGTCACGCCGTGCTGGCGGTCGGCGAGAACTCGATCATGGGCATGACGATCGGCCTGGCCCTGATCTCGATCGGTTCGGGCGGCATCAAGCCCTGCGTCTCCGCGCACGTCGGCGATCAGTTCGGCAAGAGCAACTGGCATCTGGTCGAGAAGGTCTTCCAGGCCTTCTACTTCATCATCAACTTCGGCTCATTTTTCGCGACGCTGCTGATTCCCTACCTGAATGCGAAGTTCGGCCCGAGTGTCGCGTTCGGACTGCCTGGCGTCCTGATGTTTCTCGCCACGTTCGCCTTCTGGATGGGCCGCAAGGTGTTCGTGCATGTGCCGGCTCAGCCAGGCGGCCAGCTTGGGCTGCTGGACGCCCTCAGTTCGATCTTTCTGTTTCTCGGTTGTATCGGGCTGCCACTGTTCATTGGCCTGCCGCAGCTTTTCGAGGGACACATTCCGAGCCTCGGATACTGGATCGTCACCGGTTGGCTGATCCTGATGGGATTGTGGATCTTTGAAGAACGGCGTCACATCAGCCAGGACGACGGATTCCTGTCGATCATGATGCACTCAGTCGGGGCTTTGATCAGCGGAGCCTCGGCAAAAGTCCGGTCGGCACTGACATCAGATGTTCCAGGCGATTCGCTGCAGCGGCACTGGTTCTTCAGTGCGTCAGCCAAGAAATTCGGCGAAGACGCCGCCGAGGGCCCTCGAGCGGTGTTGCGCATTATCAGCATCTTTTTCATGGTCAGCGTCTTCTGGGCTCTGTTCGACCAGCACGCTTCGAGCTGGATTCGCCAGGCCAGCCGCATGGATCTGCACGTCAACCTGTTCGGCCTGAAGATGGACCTGCTGGCCAGTCAGATTTCGGCGCTCAACCCGCTAATGGTGATGGCGCTGATCCCGTTCAACAATTTCTTTCTGTACCCCATGATCGGTAAGCTTGGCTTTCAGATGACTCCGCTGCGGCGGATGACGATCGGAATGGGGATCGCCGGCTTCGCGTTTGCCGTCGTCGCGATCATTCAGGGTTGGATTGAGAAGGGCGATCCCAACTCCGTCACCGTCCTGTGGCAGGTCATCCCTTACCTGATCATGACACAGGCCGAGGTCATGGTGTCGATCACCGGTCTGGAGTTCGCCTACACGCAGGCTCCCACGCGGATGAAGTCGACGATCATGGGCTTCTGGCTGCTGTCTGTTTCTCTCGGCAACGTTCTGGTCGCGATCGTCACGAAGGCCCAGGACCGGCTGTTGTCGCTGTTCGCCGAAGTCGATCCAGCGACCGGTCCAACGCTGACCCAGTTCTTCTGGTTCTTCGCCGGCCTGATGGCCTGCGCCGCTCTGGTGTTCGGTATTCGAGCTTCATTCTACCGCTACCGCGACTACACGCAGTAAGACTGCAGCTGCGACATCCGACGTGAGTTGCGATTCCTCTTTACTCTCCCGCTTGCGGGAGAGTCGCAGCCTCAGCCGCGGAGAGAGCCGACAATGTAAGGCTTTCTGACGTCCTTTGAGTGAGGCCTTTCCCTGGCAGTTCGTGCCTCGCATCCGTCGCCACGGATTGTGTTCGTGGAGTTCAACGTCTGCGAGCAGCCCCATCAGCGCATAAAGCAGGGGCCGGCTCCCGACTGCTTGTGCAGTCGGAAACCGGCCCCTCGCGGAATCATTCGTTGTGTCCGGCAGTCAGCCGGTCGTAGCAAGCAGCCTCGTGATCAATGCACGAAGATGAACTCGTTGGAGTTCAGCAGTGCCCAGAACAGGTCCTGATAGGCCGCCAGCTTGTCGCGGTTACCGCGGACCAGCCGCATGGCCATCGTCGCTTCCCGGCTGCTTGGGTAACGGCTCAGCGTGGCCAGGTAGAGGTTGCGAATCTTGGTGGCGTCAGGATCGCTGTTTTCCAGAGCGTCCCGCAGCGAGCCGCCTTTGTCGGCGCTGACCGCGTTATTCACCAGCTCGCCGTTCATCATCATCAGAGCCTGCGGGATCGTGCCGTTGAACGTTGTGGCTTCGTCACCCTCGTCCGTTCCGAACGCGATGATGAACTGCCCCATCCACTGCTGACGCTGACGTTCGGCCTGCTCCCAGTTAGCACGACCCGACTTGTGGGCGCTCGTCGCGACGATCAGTGAGTCGTAAAGCTGCTCGGCTTCCATCGACTTCACGTACATGTGACTGAACAGCGGAAGTTCGCCGGCAGCGGGGTTGTCGATCTCGTTGTCACGGCCCACCTGGCTGGTCAGGTTGTAAGCCTCGCTGTTGCAGATCCACCGAATCAGCTGCTTCAGGTCGTAGTTACTTTTGACGAACTCAGCAGCCAGCCGGTCGTGCAGTTCCGGGTGCGAGGCCGGGTTGTGCGGCCCCATGTCGTCGATCGGTTTCGTGAAACCGTAGCCGAAGAACTGACCCCACATGCGGTTAACCATTGCCATCGCGATCCAGGGCTTGTCGCCTTCGATGCACAGCTTTGCGAGTTCTTCCCGCAGGTTCGTTTCGTTGGGCTCGATCTGGTTGAGCTTGAAGGCCTTCAGTTCAAAGTTCGCGTTCATGAACGTTGGGTCGGCCATCTGCATCAGGCCGTTGCGACGTTCATAGAAGACCGGGTAATTGAATTCCTGGAAGACAATTTCTGAGTAGTCGTCGACCAGACGACCGGTTTCCGGGTCAGGCTTGCGGTGATCGATTTTGCGAGCCTGACGCAGGAAGCTGTTGAACTGCCAGAAGCGGTCCTGCTGCCAGTCATTGAACGGGTGGTTGTGGCACTGCGTGCATTGGATCTGCAGGCCGAGGAACAATCGAGCGGTTTTAGCAGTCGCCTGCACCATGTCGTCCTGCATCGCCATCTGGGCGAGCATGTAGTTGACGGCGCCGTTTTCGTCGAAGCGGCCTTCGGCGGAGATCAGATCGAAGACGACCTGGTCCCATGGGCGGTTGCGGGCGAACGCTTCGCGGAAGAACTTCTGCATTCCATCCCGGCTGACTCGACGCGGAGTGCCGCGACCGATGCACAGGTTGGTCCAGACCGTCGTGAAGTTGCGGACGTAAGCTTCGTCGTCCAGCAGCGTGTCGATCAGCTTGGCCCGCTTGGCAGGGTCGCGATCCTTCAGGAAGTTGTCGACGACGTCGCCCTCGGGAATGCGTCCCAGGATGTCGAGATGCACCCGGCGAATCCACTCGGCGTCATCTGCCGGAGCCGACGGCTTGATCTCGTTGTCTTCCCAGCCCTGTCGAACACGCCCGTTGATGTACTCGATGAGTTCATCCGACGACCCCGTCGTAAACGGGCCATCGTTTGCCGAGCGGCGAGTCCGCGACTGAGCGTCTGCTGCCGAAACCAGCAGGGACGATGCGACAACTCCGAACACAACCAGACGCAGAGCGAAGGTTGATACTCTCATCAGTTTCTCTCCTGAGCCACGTTTGAACGTGTGTGGATTCTGCCAACGGGCGGGCATTCTAACGGCCCGATTTGAGATCAATCTACCGTGGGTTTTCACCGAGCCGGGATCGGCGGCGTTCGCCGGAATCTGGCCAGATGGTGCCGAATTCCGTCATTTGGCCGGAAACGTCCACTTGACGCCCTCTTCCCGCACCTCGCGATGCCGGGCAACCAGCGTTTTCCGCATTTCCTGCAGTCGCTGTGGTTCCGAGGCCGCCAGATCGCGCTGCTGCGACAGGTCGTCCTTCAGGTTGTACAGCTCGAACTGCGACAGTTCCTCGGCGGCGATCACGGCCATCGAGGCGGCATCGACGTTTCCGCCCGGCGTCTGAGGTCCAGCCGCCCGGTGCCCGAGAATCATCCAGTCTCCAATCCGCATCGCCGCTTTCGGGACTCCCAGAGCCCGGTAGTAGTGCCAGTACAGAGGCCGATCCCGCTGCACAGGCTGACCGGAGAGGACCGCGACAGCACTCGCTCCGTCGTAACGGCGGTCGCTCGGAACAGCCACGTTCGCGAGCTCGCACAGCGTCGGCAGCACATCGAGCCCGCAGAACGGCTCGGCGATTTGCTGTCCGGCTTTAACGCGGCCCGTCCAGCGGAGAATTCCAGGCACGCGGATGCCGCCTTCGTACATCCATAGCTTCATGGCTCGCAGGTCGCCCGGAGTTCCGTACGACCGCGTCGCCCCTCGGTACCGCTTCAGAGTCTCGGGCCCGTTGTCTGAGGTGAAGAAAATCAGCGTGTTCTCACCGAGCCCCAGCTCGTCGATCGTGCTGACGATCCGCCCGGCAGCGGCGTCCATGTTCGCGACGTTGGCGAAGTACTGAGCCTGATCGTCGTTCTCGGCAACGTCCTTGTACTTGTCGACAAGCTCGCGCGGCGACGCGACCGGCTCATGCGGCTCGTGAAAGCAGGTAAACAGAAAGAATGGCCGATCGGCATCGCGTTTCGTCTTCAGCCAGTCGATTGCCTCGCTGGCGACAAGCTGGCACGAGAAACCCTGCTGCGGCCCGACTTTCTGGCCGTTGCGCACGAAGTTGTTCGGGTTCTCGTGCGACGGCGCGGCGTTGTTCTGCGTCGAGTACCAGTGAGCGAACCCGTGATCGCCTGGCTGAGGCTGCTCGTCGCTGTTGAACTTCCCGTTGCAGTGCCACTTCCCCACGTGAGCCGTGTCGTACCCGGCGTTCTTCAGCAGCGTCGCGACCGTGATTTCGTTCTGCCGAAGATGGACAACGTGGTCGTTCGGAATCCAGTCGTAAACGCCAACGCGGCTCGGAGTCCGTCCGGTCAGTAATCCGGCTCGCGACGACGAACACACCGGCGCCGACGAGTAACACGACGTCAGCCGAATCCCCTGCTTCGCCAGCCGATCGAGATTCGGCGTCCTGATGTGCGGATGCCCGAAGCAGCCAAGGTCTCCGTAACCGAGATCGTC
>JAPOLP010000095.1 GCA_029977045.1 Planctomycetota bacterium | reverse complement strand
GGCCGACGCGAAAGTGCTGCCGTACAGCGACGGCGAGTTCGACATCGTCATGTCGAATTCGATCATCCACCATATTCCTGAGCCGATCGACTCGCTGCGGGAGATGATTCGCGTGCTTCGGCCCGGTGGCCTGCTGTTTGTTCGCGACTTGCTGCGTCCCGAAACAGACGCGGAAGTCGAATCGCTCGTCGAGACATACGCTGGCAATGAGAGCAACTCCGCAAAGCAGCTCTTCCGACAGTCTCTGCACGCGGCACTGACGGTCGACGAGGTGCGGCAGCTGCTGACTGGCTGTGCCTGGCCGGCTGACGATGTCTCACAGACAACTGACCGGCACTGGACAATCGCCGGCTCTGGCGACGGGTAGGCTGTTGCCGACGCTGCCTGCCGAAGTCGTTGCACGCGTCGCCGTGAATTCTCGTGCCGTAAGGATTGTTCGCTTTGCGCTTCTTTCCGAACCGGCAATCTCTTCGCAGGCGGTCGAGTCCCCGCGTTTCGATCGAGAGACTTCTTTGAGGATTCCGATGGATCACTGACCGGACTGGCTTCGTTTCGAGACGCCGACCCGTCCGGACTGCCATCACTCGCCGCCGATCCGGCGTAACCGGCAGGACCCGCCTTGCTGCTGATCAACGACTGCTGGGAGCTGCTGGAATGCCTGCGTTGAAACTGGCCGACGCCGATTATGCCGAGCGAAACCGCGGCTCTCTGGGCCATTCTCTGATTCAGATTTCCAACGGCGGCGGAGCGGTTCGCACGCGGCCAGAACAGGCAGAGATTCCCGGCTTCGACGAATGGCAGGAACAGTGGAAGTCAAACAACCGCCTGATCAGTCAGCGACTGGAAATGATCGACGCCGAACTCGAACGCCTGAGCCGCGAGGGCGGATCGAACCTGCAGCTCAACGTGTTTCAGGATCAGGAAGTCACCGCAGACTTCTGGACTGACGGAACCAATTGAGCTGTCGCTGACTGCTGGTTCCATTGCTCCCGGGCCTGGCGTCGCGGACGAGCCCGCATTGTTCCGCTGCTTGAACGCGTCTCCTGAAACCGCTGCTTGCTCGACGGACTGACTGTCTGCCATCATCCCTCGCCGGTGCATCACACCGATGTACGGACTGGGCTGCAGCGGGAGTCGAGACGCATGAGCATGGCACGGCTGGTTTCGCTGGGAATTGTCACCGCGCTGATCGCGTGCCTGGGCATCACGTTTTACCAGGTGATCGCCCCGTTTCTGATGCCGCTGTTCCTGGCGGCCATGATTGCGATGCTGTGCCAGCCTGTGCTGCGTTACTTCCTGCACCGCTGCAAAGGCCGCCGTGCCCTCGCCGCCGGCCTCTCGACAGCGGCCATCGTCGGCTCGGTCATGCTGCCGCTCGTCGTGACCGTCCTGCTGGGCATTCTGCAGTTTCTCGGCAGCAACTTCCGGGACATCGACGCCAGGCTGATCCGCGAGAAAATCGCAGATCGCGAACTCGATCACCTGCGTGACGAACTTCTGAAGGCAGAAGATGTCGTCTATGGCTGGCTGTTCCGATCTCCGGAAGTCAATCAGATTGACCGTTTGCTGCTTGGCGAAGCAGAGTTGAAGAAGGTTGATGAGCTGATACGCACCGAGCGCCCTGCGGTCGAGCCCGGTCCGCTGCAGAGAGCACGTCACGCGTGGCTGATGAGCAAGCTCGTCCAGATCAGAGAACACTCTCTCCAGGTGATGCAGTCGCTGGCCTTCAAGACGGCCGGCGTCGTCGGCAGCTCGCTGGGCTCGGCAGTCAATCGCACCGTCGATCTGCTCGGCGCCTTCGTTGGAGCACTCGTCGCGTTATTCGTGTTTACGCTCGCGCTGTACTACTTCTTCCTCGACGGCCCCAACATGGTCCTTGCCGTGCAGGCATTGATTCCCGTTGAGAAGTCTCACCAGCAGGAGCTGATGCAGCAGTTCGCCGGTTCTGTGCGAGCCGTTGTGCTGGCAACCTTTCTGGCCGCGATCGGCCAGGGCCTCGCAACGGCTCTCGCGCTGCAGTGCGTCGGGATGGGGCACTTCTTTCTCTTCGCAATCATTGCGACGTTTTCTGCGTTGATTCCGATGGCCGGGACCTGGCTGGTGTGGTTTCCCTGTGCTTTCTGGCTGGGGTTCGTCGACGGAAGCTGGGGCTCGGCGACGTTTCTGGCAGTCGTCGGCGTCGGACCGATCGGCATGATGGACAACGTCGTACGGACCTGGGTCCTGAAGAACGACACGTCGCTACACCCGCTGCTGGCCTTCGTGAGTGTGCTCGGCGGCCTGCAGGTCATGGGCCTGTGGGGCGTCTTCATCGGCCCCATCGTCGCCTGCTGCCTGCACTCGCTGATCGAGATCTTCAACGTCGAACTGCGTGATATCGCTGTCGACAGCTCCGAAGGTGACGCCACCCCTCAAAACGAGACGCCGTCTGATGTTTCACTGCCGAAGGCCGTTGAAAAGGCAACGATCACTGAGGAGCCCATCGACGAAGGCGTTGCCCCAATAGAAGACGCAGTTGCCGAGCCGAGTACCGACGTGCCATCACGTGACAGCGACGAGTCACCTTCGGCACGACGGTGTTGAACACGCCAGAAAAGGCTGAAGTATTTCGCAGCATGGCTGCGATCATGCCGTCCGAATGAAGAAAAGTTCCCAAAAGCTCAAAGAGTGACAACGGAGAGTTGAAATGGATCGACGTCGTTTTCTGGCAGCGTGTGCCGGGGCTGCTGCAATGGAAAAATCAGTTACCAGTCTGCAGGCAGACAATGGAAAACCCGATACGTCCGGCGCTCGCACAACGAATCCGATTGCTCTGTCGACGTACTCGCTGTGGCGGTTTCGCAATGAGCCGCTGCGGGACATTCATCGGTGCATCGATATCGCCTCGGAGATGGGTTTCGACGGCGTCGAACTGCTGCTTTATCAGATTGAGCAGAACACGCTGCTGAGTAACTCAGCGATGCAGCAGATCAAGCGGCACGCGTTTCGGCTCGGATTGCCGCTGTGTGGGATGTCGACTCACCAGGGTTTCGTGACGCCCGACCGTGAAGAACGGCAACGCAACATCGACCTGACGATCGGGCAGATTGAAACGTGTTATCAGCTGGGTATTCCGACGATGCGGGTCAACACGGGCCGCTGGGGCACGTCGAAGAACTTTGACGAGCTGATGAAGAATCGCGGCATCGAACCGCCGCTCGAAGGCTACACGGAAGAAGACGGCTTTCCGTGGGTGATCGAAAGTCTGGAACGCTGCCTGCCGACTGCCGAGAAATGCGGCGTCGTGCTGGGGCTCGAAAATCACTGGGGGCTCGGGCTGACGCCAGAAGGCGTGATGCGGATCGTGAACGCGGTCGATTCGCCATGGCTGCAGGTGACGCTCGATACCGGGAACTTCCTTGAGAATCCGTACGAAAAGCTGGAGCAGCTCGCCCCGCAGGCCGTCTTCGTGCAGGCCAAGACGTATTACGGCGGCGGGCAGTGGTACGAAATCGACATCGACTACAACCGCGTCGCCGCGATGCTTCGCCGGCACAACTACCGAGGCTGGGTGTCGCTCGAATTTGAGGGCATGGAGGATTACCACACCGCAATTCCAAAGAGCCTGTCGCTGCTGCGAAATGCGTTTGCTGCAAGTTGACGGTCTGTGGGCTCGCTGTACTCGACCACAGCCACCCGTGCGTCTTGTCATGTCTCTACTGTCAGCCGATGAACGATTGCCACGAGACATCGACCGGCAGCAACGCGTTCTGTTCGATGGACAGTCGCGCTAGTGCAAAGGCGCAGGCCGCGGTTGCCGTTTCCTCTGAGAACAGCTCGGCGAGGCGGTGATGTGAGGCGGCCTTCAGACGCGGATGAGTGCTGGCAAGACGCTCTGCGAGAAAGCTGCCAGAACCAGAGAGGATGATGGCGGCTGGTGATTCTGCGAGCGTGCTCAGGACGCGATCGATCGCAGCGGTCATCTGTCGTTGTTGTTCGCCAGCGAGGAACTCGGCAGCGTTGCGAGCGTCGTCGAGCGACAGTTCCGTCCGGTCGCGACACAGCAGGCGAGCCAGCCGGTCGTGTGCGCAGTCGGTCGTGGCTGGCTGTCCGTTGGCAGTGTCGAGGTCGCCGGGAGACTCGGGTACGTCCCCAGTCAGCAGGTAAACGTCGAGCGCTGTCGCGAACAGTTCGGCGGCGACTGGTGATTGCCCTTCAGCAGTTGGAACAGTCTGTGAGATCGCACACAGTGGAGTTCGCCGGACGCCCGAGTAGACAAGTTCGCCGGAAATCAGTCGCTCGCCGTCGGTGCGACCGATTGGATTCGGCAGTCCGTCGACGATGGGGATGATGTCTGTTGTCGTTGATCCGATATCGATCAGCAGAGCGCATCCAGTCGGAGCGAGACGGCCAACGAACGTTGCCAGAGCGTGCCAGTTGGCGGCGGCGGTCAGCAGAGGGAACTCACGGGCGACATCGACATCGACAAACTCGCCAGCGGTTTGCCAGACAGCGACCGGCAGGCCATCAGTAACTTCAGTGATGGCGGACAGAATCGCGTCGACGCCTTCGGCCTTTGTGGCGAAGCAGTCAGCCAACTCGGCGGTCATCGTGACGGCGAGCCCCTGACACGGCAGCCAGTCGGCGATGAGCTCGCGGAGCGCCTCGGGCAGCCGATCTGGCTCCCTCCAGACGGGAAAGGAGACGGAGCGGCACGGTCCGTCGCTGTGAGCGGCTTTCAGATTGGCTCCGCCGATATCGAGGCCGATGACGTGTGACATGGGTTACTCAGGTTTGTTCTGCAGTACTGGATCGGGAGTTGGCGGGGCAGGGTATCGCAGCCGTCTGGAAGATTCGCGTGACAATTCCGCGTGATTCGGCAGCTTCCTTAGACAGGAACGGGGGCCGTTGCGCTCATGCTCTAACGACTGCTACGCTCAATCGTTAGACACAAGGACAGCGGCTGTTGCGATGGCCAGGAGCAGCCGGGCATAATGGCCGCCGCTTCAATCGGCTGGCCGTCGTCGCTGCCGGGATATTCAAGACGACTGCCGCGTACGTCATTGGGCCTCGCATTTTCGACCGCACTCTCAGACCAGACTCTCAGCCAATGGATACTCACATGCGGGCTTGCATCTCGGCACTTCGACCGGCTGGACTTCTCACACTGGCTGTTGCCGCAACCTTACTGACGGCCTCGTTTCCGGTCGCCGCTCAGGAAACTCCTGCGGTTGCTGTCCCCGCAGGAGCCCAATTGCCGCCGGGAGTTGTCATTCGCGGAGGCCGTCCGGTACCGAGTGGCCAGCCGATGCCCGTTCCCGGACAGCCGGGGGCACAGCCTGCCCAGCCGGGTGCCAAAAAGCCTGAGGATGACAAGAAGCCGGACGACGGCAACAAAGACGCCTCGAAGACGCCGGACGTCATCAGTCGTCCGGATACTCCGGTGATTCCTCCCAATCCGAAAGAGCTGCTCGTTCGCCCGAACCCGGATGGAATGCTGCAGTTGAATTTCACCAGTCAGCCGTGGCCGGACGTGCTTAAGTGGCTGGCGGGAATCTCGGGACTCAGCTTCGACTGGCAGGAACTGCCGGGCGGGTATCTCAACCTGGTGACGCAGCGTGAATACACCGTTCCGGAAGCCCGCAACCTGATCAATCGCCATCTACTGTCGCGCGGTTACACGCTGCTGCTGAGGGGCGAGCTGATGACTGTCGTGAAGATCGAGAAACTCGACCCGGCACTGGTGCCGCGAGTTTCGCCGAGCGATCTTGGCGAACGTGATGATTACGAGTTCGTCAAAGTCTCATTCCCGCTGCGCTGGATTCTGGCCGAGGAAGCGACGGAAGAACTGAAGCCGATGCTCAGCCCGAACGGCAAGTTGACGGCACTTAAGACGACGAACCGTCTGGAAGCGATGGATGCCGTTATCAACCTGCGTGAGATGCACGCGGTGCTTGAACAGGAGCAGTCGAATGAGGGCGAAGAGCGTCTCGTCCGTCCGTTCGTGCTGAGGTTTGCCCGAGCCGAAGAAGTTGCCGAACAGCTCAAAGAACTGCTGGGCCTCAAGAAGCAGGCCGCTCCGATGAGTCCGCAGCAGATGCAGCAAATGCAACAGATGCAGCAGCAACGGGCTCAGCAGGGCGGCAAAGGCGCGGCGGAAAAGAAGGAGCCGGAAGTCAGCATCGTCGCCGTGCCGCGCGACAATACGATTCTGGTGAACGCTCCGCCCGACAAGATGGCCGTCGTTGAACAGGCGATCGAGATTCTGGATCAGCGTTCCGACGACGCCTACAGCGGTATCGGAGCACTCGGTGAGACTGAGGTTTACCGCCTCTCGCACGTCGATCCCGAGCAGTTCATCGAGATGATTCACGACATGGGAGCGATCTCACCCCGGACGCGCATTCAGCCGGACAAACGCCGCCGCGCGATCATTGTCACGGGCTCGCAATCGGATCACATCATCGTTGAGGTGCTGATCAAGAAGCTCGACAACCGCACGCGAACGTTCCACGTCATCCCGCTCCGCAAGCACGACGCCGAATACGTCGCGGGTTCGATTCGCTTTATGATGGGCGAGGAAAAGGAAGAGGAGAATCAGTCGTCGTCGCGCCGCAGTTACTTCAGCTTCTACTCGCCGTTCGGACGGTCGAATAACGAAGACGAGTACGACGACGGCGACAAGTTCCGCGTGGATGCCGACGTTGAATACAACCGGCTGCTGCTGTGGTGTAACGAGATGGAAAAGGCAGCCGTCGATGAACTGCTCGTCAAACTGGGCGAGATGCCGATGCCCGGCGGTAACCCGGCTCGCCGTCGAGTGCTCAACGTCGAGAACCTTGAAGACGCGGTGAAGCTGATCGAAAAGCTGCAGCAGACATGGCCGGACCAGGGCCGTAATCCGTTGAAGATCGCTCCGCTGCCTGAGCTGCCGAAACCTGAAGAACCGACCGGGCCGATCGCTCCGCCATCACCGGACACAGTCGAACCGGTACGCAAAGCCGATCCCGATGCTCGAAGTGTCAGCACGCCAAAGAGCGATCGAGCGACGCCCGATCGGCAGAAACAGGACGATCCGCGAACAGCGCAACAGGCACGGGACATCTTCGAGCAGCCAGCGGTCGCCGCTTCAGTTGGCGACTCAGAGGAATCGGCGGCAGTCAGTGAGCAGATCGCCGAACAGCCAGCTCGACGTGAACTCTTCCGCCTGTTGGAAGTCAGCCAGCGCGACGCTCCGGCAGCGAACTCCGCTGATTCGCCGATCGAGAACCCGACGTTGAAGGAAGGTTCCGAAGTGAAAAGCGATGCTGCTGCCGATCCGGCGCCGGCTGCGGCTCAGCCATCGGTCGAGGCCGCTGAAGGCAGCCAGCCAGCGGCTCCCGGTCGCTCACTGCCTCCGGATGACCGGCTGCAGCGGTTGCTGGAACAGCTTCGCAATCAGAACAGCCGCGTCGATTCGCAGGCAGATGACGGTGCTCCCCGTGAGCCCGCTCCGATTCACGTTCGCGTTGGAGCGGACGGGCAGATTTACCTGGAGTCAGATGACACGGCGGCACTCGACCAGTTCGAGGAACTGCTGGAAGAGTACGCTCCGCCGCGCCG
The DNA here is from genome assembly GCA_029977045.1 of Planctomycetota bacterium. Taxonomy (GTDB): domain Bacteria; phylum Planctomycetota; class Planctomycetia; order Planctomycetales; family Planctomycetaceae; genus JAPOLP01. Next base: position 4,157 of record JAPOLP010000095.1, on the reverse strand, counting down.
CGACTGGCACGTCTTCGAGCTGAAGTATCCAAACACCTGGGCGTACGGCATCGAAGTCATCCTCAAGGACATCTTCAAGGAAGAGATGGATGAAGAGGAAAATGGCAGCATGCGGTACAGCCCGTTCTTCGGGTTCTATCCGGGATCGGGGTCGGAACGCGGGCCAGCATCGCTGTCGCGCCGAAAGCCGCTCAAGATCATTTCCGACCGCGACTCGCACACGATTCTGGTGCAGGGCGCGTCGAAGGATCAGTTGTCGATGATCGAGGACCTGATCGCGATTTACGACAAGCCGACGTCGACCGAGCCGGCTTCGATTCGTAGGACGAAAGTCATCCCGATCAAGTACTCGAAGGCAAACACGATCGCCGAGGCAGTCAAAGACGTCTACCGCGACCTGCTCAGCGACAACGACAAGGCATTGCAGAGTGGCAAGAAGGACGACAAGGATCGGCCCGCCGATCGCAACTACACCTACATTTACGGTAGCGGAGGTGACAGCGCCGACCAGGAGCAGGAACAGCCGATCCGCTTCAAGGGGCTGCTGTCGATCGGCGTTGACGAACTGTCGAATAACCTGGTGGTCTCGGCATCTCAGGGCCTGCTCGACAACGTCACGCTAATCGTCGAAGCACTCGACGAGGCTGCCGCGCCAAACTCGTCTGTCCAGGTGATTCATTTGGATTCGCGAGTCAACGCTCGCCTGCTGAGAGAAAAACTGAACGGCATCTTCGGACCAAAGGCGAAGCCGGATCCCAAGGCCGATCAGAACAAGAATCAGCCGGGACAGAACGGGCAGCCGGGACAGCCGCAACAGCCTAACGGTGCCGCACAGACTCAATAATTGTTTGAGCTCCGGCTCAGCTGCTTGAGTGCCTGAAGTCAAAACGCCATAGTCCGAAACGCTCCGGCGACATGTCGCCCGGAGCGTTTTTTGTGCTGCTCTGGCAGGTTTCTCGCGAGGCGATTACCGCCGAACTGGCTGCTGATTCGGCATCCAAGTTGCACGATTGTGAGCCGGCAATCCAACACTGCCACCCGGGCAGGATGAAAGACTATGGCGGACGACTACTACAACGTGCTTGGCGTGCAGAAGGGGGCTTCGTCGGATGAGATCCGCAAGGCGTACCGCAAGCTGTCACGCGAGAATCATCCGGACGTCAAGCCCGACGACAAGGCGGCCGCCGAAAAATTCAAGCAGGTTCAGGAAGCGTACTCCGTCCTCAGTGACGACGAGAAACGACAGAAGTACGACCGCTTCGGACACTCAGCGTTTCAAGGTGGTCGAGGTGGCGGACAGGCCTGGACAGGCAGCGGTCCGATCGATCTGGGCGACCTGTTCGGCGGAGCCGGCGGCGTCGATCTCGGCGATATCTTCGGCAGCGCGTTCGGATCGGGAGCGTTTGGTGGAGCGCGAACTCAGCAGCGTGGTCCGGCTCGCCCACAGAAAGGCCAGGACGCCGAAACATCGATCGATATCCCGTTCACAACGGCGGCTGAAGGCGGCACGTACGAACTGACTGTCTCAATCGGCGGCAAGAGCGAGCGTCTGACGGTTCGCATTCCGGCAGGTATCGAATCCGGTAAGTCGATTCGTCTGGGTGGGCAGGGACATCCGGGGCTGCACGGTGGCCCGAACGGTGACCTGCTGGTCAAGGTTCGCGTCGCGGCGCATCCGTGGTTCCGCCGCGAAGGCAGCAGCCTGTTCGTCGACGTCCCGGTCACGTTTACCGAGGCCGCACTGGGTGCCAAAGTCGACGTTCCGACTCTCAGTGAAGGCCGCGTCTCAGTCACCGTTCCCGCCGGTGCGTCGAGCGGCACGAAGCTTCGCCTGCGTGAGAAGGGCGTCGTCGATCCGAAGACGAAACAGCGAGGCGATCTGTTTGCCGTGCTGAAGATCGTCGTCCCGAAAGACCTCGACGAAGACAGCCGCCGACTGCTGGAAGAGTTCGCAACACTCAATCCGACCGATCCGCGCGCTGAACTTTGGTAACGCCGGCTCGGAGAAGGCCTCGCTGGATTCGCCAGAATTCATCCTGCGGCTCTGCGCAGCAAAACAGCCCGGTCGAATTTGACCGGGCTGCTTTGTTTTGCATTTCGAGTAGCGACTCTGTCAGTCGCTCATCGCTCGTTATTTCTCGTCGCTCTCTTCGGCCACGTAGACCGACGGGGCGATCGAGAACTGGTCCAGCGTCTGCTGTGAGCTGAACAGGAAGAGTCGGTTCTTGTACCAGACCGCGTGGTCCAGCGTGCCTTCCACATCGGCGTCCTGCTCGGCGGCCACCACGTCGATGCCCGCGTTCGCCGGAGCGTACAGTTCGGGATTCGACTCGAACTTCTCCAGAGCCTTCGCTGACGAGAAGTTGTAGGTGCGGCCTTCAAACTCGGTCTGGAACTGAGGTTCGGCGTCGATCAGGTCTCGACTATCACGCAGGGCGACCGGGCAGAAACCTTTCAGCCCTTTCAGTTCCTTACGCTCAGCGATCTTCTGCAGCTTCGACTTCGCTTCGACCTTCGGATCCTTCTTCGCCGGAGCGATTTCCGGAAGCTCAAGCGACGGTGCTGCTTCCTTCGCACTGTCATCAACAAGCGGCAGTGCATTCGGAGCTGGCAGGTCGAGTTCCGGCAGTTCTGGAACAGACGGCAGCGGCTCGGCGGCAGCTTTCGTCTCAGTCAAGTCCAGAGCCGGCAGTTCAGGCAGGCTCGGAACATCGGCTGTCAGAGCAGGAGCTTCCAGCAGTGCCGGCTCGTTTTCGAGTGCGAGGCCCGAGAACGGAGTCGCTTCTTCCGGCAGAGCTTCAGCCTTCGGAGCAGCCTTCACGCCATCTGCTTCCGCTTCGGAAACTTCCGGGAACGGGTTGCCGAGTACGTCGTCGATCGACGGAATATCGTCGAGCGTTGGAATCTCGGGCTGCGGCGTCTTGCCGATCAGCTCGCTGCTAAGCTCTTCCTTAATCTGCGGAATGGTCGCTGCATCCGGCAGAGAAACGTCAGGCAGGGCTACCTCGGGCAGTTCGACAGCCGGACGGAATGCCGGCAGTTCGCTGACAGGCTTCTCAATCGCCTGGATCGCTTCACGCTGAGACTCTTCCGAGAGCAGTTGCGGTTCGGCAGTCGGCAGAGCAACCGCCGGAGCCGGCAGCGGCTGAGCGTTGAACTGCTGCTGAACCCGCTGCTGTTCCTGACGGAGCGACTGCGGCATCTTCTCGACGTGCTCAGGTCGCTCGTCGTTCTCGCCCTTCTTTTTGTTGAACGGCGAGATCTTTGTGAAGAACCGCTTGAACGGATTGTTCGAGACCTGCTGAATCTGAGCCGGCTCTTTGTCCGCGGCTTGCGGCAGCGGCGGAATCTCCTGATCCAGACCGGCGGAAGGCAGCTCACCGATATCCATCGGCGGCATTTCCTGGCCGTTCTCGCGGTACAGCTCTTCCAGCCGACGCTGAACAGCACTGCGACCGTCATCCTCACGCGGAGTCACGACCTGCTGCTGCTGTTCGGGCTGGCTCTTCGCCGGGCGCTGGAACAGCGACGGGAAGAGCGTGTTGCGAGCCGGACGCGAGTTGTTGATCGCGTCGCGAGTGGCCGGGCGTTCGATCAGTTTGCGGGGTTCACCCGTTGCCGATTCGTCCGCGGCTACGACCTCGTTTGAGGCCAGTACGATGCCGGAATCTCTGGCAATCGATTCCGCCTCGATCTGCGAGTCCGTCCGCGGTTGTCCTTTAAACATTGCCCCCAGCGAACTGTGCTGAGGCCGCTGTTTTGTCTCGGCCGACTGCGTCTGAGCGGCGAGCCCTTTCGTCATCGGTGCCTTGCCGGAGTACATCGTGCCTGCAATCACCAGCCCTGCGGCCGCGCTGAGCACCCATGCTCGAACAGAGAATCCAATCTTCACAGCGCTCTCCCTGTCAATCCCTTGTGAAAGGCTGGTGCGATTCAGCCCGGCAGCCGGAGACTTCGGTCCAGTCCGTCCGTCAGCCGCCGCGAGCTGATTGCATCCGAGTCTGTGACGACCAACAGAATCCTTCCATCCGTCGCCATTCAATCAGACACAGGGGTTATCGACGCGTCCTGAGCCACGTTTTGACGCAGCCTGAGTCCTCAGAGCCGATTCGAGAGGCACGACGCAAATCACCGCTACGACCCATACAACAGGCAAG
>JAPOLP010000290.1 GCA_029977045.1 Planctomycetota bacterium | reverse complement strand
TTCGACGAGATCAAGCGGCTGCTGGGACTGCGGGACTTCGTCGCTTCGTAAGACCAGTCGAAAACCGAAGACGCGCCGAAGACGACCAGCCCGGCTGATGCACATCCATGAGAACGCTGCTCAACACAATCTGCCTGCTGTTCACGCTGACGCTGTTCGGCACAGTGGGGTTTCGGATTACCGGCGGCCATTCGTGGCTCGAATGCCTGTACCTGGCGATCATCACGCTGACGACGGTTGGTTCGCGAGACGCGGGCCAGTCCACCGCGACGATGCTCTTCGTCATCGTCTACATTGTCATGGGAATGGGAATCTTCACGTTCAGCGCGTTCCAGATTGGCAGCTGGATCGTCAGTGCGGACTTCCAGGAGATGCTGGAGAAGCGTCGGATGCACAAAGAAATCAGTCAGCTCAATGGCCACTCAATCGTCTGCGGAATGGGCCGCATGGGGCAGACGATCTGCCAGTATCTGGCGGAGCGGAACCGACCGTTCGTCGTCGTCGACCGCGATGAAGATCACCTTCTCGCGATCTGCCGCGAAAAGAACTGGCTGCATATCGTTGGGGACTCGACGCAGGACGACGTTCTGCAGGCTGCCGGCGTTGAACGTGCCAGTTCACTGACAACCGTCCTGACGACCGATGGCGACAATCTGTTCGTTGTCCTCTCGGCGCGGATGCTCAACGCTAAACTCAAGATCATCGCACGTGCCGCCGAGGAAGATTCGATTTCCAAGTTTGAACGCGCCGGCGCGACACGAGTCGTCAGCCCGTTCAGCACCGGAGCCGTCAAGATGGCCCGCTTCATGCTGAATCCCAGCATCGAAGACTTCATCGAGATCGCAGACAGTCGGGGCAACGAACTGGAACTGGCCGACATTCAGCTCGAAGAATCGAATCCCCTGGTCGGTCGCAAGCTGATGGAAACCGACCTGCGAAATCGCGGCGTCATGGTCATCGGCATCCGCCGGGCTTCCGGAGAACGCCTGATGCCGCCGCCCGGCAATGCGATCCTGAACGCGGGCGACTGCCTGTTCGTCTTCGGCAGCTCAGAATCGGTCAACGCCATTCTGGCTCAGCCAGACGGCTCTCCCATTTAGACCTGCAACGAGTGCAGCGGTGCAGGAGCAGTTCGATTCGCCAGACCTCAGCCGCACACGAAAACAGCCCGGACCGTCTGAGACGATCCGGGCTGTCTTAATTTTCGGATGCTCTGCCGGGCAGAGCTTTTACGAAACCTATTTCGCGTCGATCCAGCTCATCATGCTGCGGAGCTGCTTGCCAACGATTTCGATTTCGTGGTTCTGCTCGCGGCGACGCGTGGCCTTGAAAGTCGGCTGGTTGACTTTGTTTTCCAGCAGCCAGTTGCGAGCAAACTCGCCGTTCTGGATTTCGGCCAGAATCTTCTTCATGACCTGCTTGGTCTCGGCAGTAATGATCCGTGGACCACTGCAGTAGTCGCCGTACTCGGCGGTATTCGACACGCTGTACCGCATGTAATTCAGGCCGCCCTGATAGAACAGGTCGACGATCAGCTTCAGCTCGTGCATACACTCGAAGTACGCCATTTCCGGCTGGTAACCAGCTTCGACGAGAACTTCAAAACCGGCCTTTACGAGAGCGCTGACGCCGCCGCAGAGGACGACCTGCTCACCGAACAGGTCGGTTTCGGTTTCTTCAGCGAAGGACGTCTCGATGACGCCGCCGCGGGTTCCGCCAATGCCCTTGGCGTAAGCCAGTGCGAGCTGCTTCGAGCTGTCGGACGCGCCGGGGTACATGGCGATCAGCGAGGGGACTCCGCCGCCTTTTTCGTACTCAGCACGGACCAGATGGCCAGGGCCTTTCGGAGCGACCAGAGCAGCATCGACGCCATCTGGCGGAGTGACCTGGCCGAAGTGAATGTTGAAGCCGTGCGAGCAGAGCAGCAGGTTGCCCGGCTCCAGGTTCGGCTTAACGAACTCGCGGTAGATGTCGCCCTGAACTTCGTCCGGCAGCAGCATGTTGACCAGATCGCCGGCTTTCGCAGCTTCGTCAACGGGCAGCGGATCGAAGCCGTGGCTGACGGCCAGATCGTAGTTGGCACTGCCTTTGCGCTGGCCAACGACGACGTTGCAGCCGCTGTCTTTCAGGTTCTGAGCCTGAGCGTGTCCCTGGCTGCCGTAGCCGAGGATGGCGATGGTCTTGTCCTTCAGAAGCGAAAGATCGGCGTCGTCTTCGTAGTAAACCTTTGCGGCCATGACTGAGTGCTTTCCTTGTAAACCGTGAAACTCTGAACCGTGTGATCGGTGTGGCCGAGACAGCGGCCGGTGATTGAATACAGTTCTTTGCCTGAAATCAGGCGGTGACGGTCGACGGGTCTTCGTGAGCGGCCCGCTCGCCGACGTTGACGTTGTCTTCGTTCGATCGCAGCAGAGCGATCCGCCCGGTGCGAACCATTTCGAGAATCCCGAAAGGTCGCATCAGGTCGATGAACGCCTCGATCTTCTTTTCCTGACCGGAGATCTCGATCATCACATGTCCGGCGCTGACGTCGACGATGCTGCCGCGGAAGATGTCGACCAGCTCGCGAATCTCGCTCCGCTGACCGCTCTCTGCCTTCACCTTGATCAGCATCAGATCGCGTTCGACGAACTCCTCCGTTGAGAAGTCGATGACGCGAGCAACCGTGACGATCTTTTCGAGCTGCTTGCGGACCTGGTCGAGGACTCGCGTGCCGCCGCTGACGACGAACGTGATTCGCGAGAACTCCGGGTTCTCGGTTTCCCCGACGGCGAGGCTCTCGATGTTGAACGCGCGCGAGGCGAGCATCCCCGAAATATGAGCCAGCACGCCCGGCTGGTTGACGACAAGTGCGGAAAGAATGTGTTTCATAATCTGTCCAGATCGGCCAGAAACCGGCAGAAGTTCCGCTCAGAAACAACTGCCTGGATGCCGCCAGCGGGAACCGGATCCCCGCTCAAAGCCTCGTGCCTGCGGCCAGAAGCGTCCACAAACCGGGCCGAACCCCCGAATCTGCGGAAATCTGAAGGGCGGAGAGTTTACCCCCGCCCGCCCCCGCTCACAACGAACCAGGACAGCAGCCAACGAGCTTTTGCTCGGTCAATTCCGACGAATTAGTGTATCACGGCGTGGATGATCAGATCGCCTGTTCTCAATATGTTGCCACTCATGACGTCCATCACTCTGGATGCTTTCGCTCGGATTTCCTGATGTCCTGGTCCGACTGGTCGCTGATCTTCTTCGTCGCTTCGTGGGCGATCAGTCTGGGGATGATTCCGGTTGTTGTGATGCGGAAGGAGCATCCGACGACGTGCCTGGCGTGGCTGATGATCGTCTTTTTTGTGCCGTGGCTGGGACTCGGGCTGTATTTGCTGCTTGGCGAGGACAGGCTCGTCCGGAAGAGGCTGCGGTGGCGGGAAGCGTCGGGGCAGCAGTTTGATCAGATTGTTGGGGAAGATGTTTCGAGTGAAGGGCAGGGTGGCGCGTGCCTGGCTGAGTCGGCCTCTGGGATTGCGGGTGACTCGCGTAAAGGTGTTCTGGCACGGCTTGGTTGTGCGGCGGGCGGGCTGCCGCTGACGGAAGGCAACTCGCTGGAGCTGATGATCGAAACCGGCGACGTCATCGACCGGCTGGTTGCCGACATCGACGCAGCCACCCAGCACGTTCACCTGCTGTTTTATATCTACGAAGTCGATGACGTTGGACGTCGAGTCTCCGATGCTCTGCTGCGAGCCCGGCAGCGAAACGTCGAATGTCGGGTGCTGGTCGACGATGTGGGCTCGTGGTCGTTTTCCGGAGCGATGGCCGCTGAACTGCGAGCCGCCGGAGTTGAGGTCGCGGCCTGTCTGCCGGTGGGTTTGATGCGGCGTCGGCTGGCTCGGATCGATCTCCGAAACCATCGCAAGCTTGCCGTCATCGACGGAAAGGTCGCCTGGACCGGGTCGCAGAACATTGTCGAAGACACTTACGGCCATAAGTCAGCCGGTCGCTGGTGCGACATCATGGCTCGCATCACCGGACCGGCGGTGCGGGACTTTCAACTGACGTTTCTGGAAGACTGGTACGCCGAGACCCACCTGGCCGTCGATGTCGAGCGATACGTCCCCGAGCTGCCGCACACAGGCAAGGTGACACTGCAGGTCGTTCCCAGCGGTCCGGACCGGCCGACGGAAGACTTTCAGGGGCTGGTCATCGAAGCGATCAACGCTGCCGAGCATCAGATCACGATCACGTCGCCGTACTTCATCCCCGATGATGCTCTGCTGTGTGCCCTGCGACTCGCGGCCGCGCGAGGTGTCCAGGTCGACGTGATCATTCCTCGCCGCAGTGACCAGTCGCTGGTCGATGCCGCGTCGGCGTTTTACATCGGCTACCTCCTGCGCTGCGGTGTCCGCTTTCTCCGTTTCACTGGCGGCCTGCTGCACGCGAAGACGCTAACCGTCGATGACTCATTCGGCCTGTTTGGGTCGGCCAACTTCGACGTCCGCTCGTTCCACCTCAACTTCGAGATCAACGTCTCGCTGTTCGACGAACACGCGGTCCGCGAACTCCGCTGGGTGCAGGACAGCTATCGCGAACAGTCCGACGAAGTCTCGCTCGCCGAATGGAACCGACGACCCCACTGGAAGAAGTTCGCCACAAACGTCGCCAAGCTGCTCAGCCCTCTGCTGTGACCGGCGTTTGCGATTGAGGAAGCGGAGCGGCGCGAGCCGCCCGGCCAGTTCCAGGGACGAGGCCAGACGGCTTGCGCCGTGCCGCTACCTCCAGACAGCTCACAACCGGGAGAAATCACAGCTCGGTGAAGTAACGCTATCGAAAACCGCCCGATAGACTTCGCACCTTTCCTGACCCTGTTCCCCTGTGGAGCCTCATGATGGAACTGATTGCGGCCGGGCAGATCGCTCTGAGCCCTGATGCGATTCGCCTGCTGGCGTTCGCGCTGTGCGGGTACGTCGTCTTCCTGCTGGCGATCAGCATCTTCGCCAGTAAGAAAGTTGAGAACGAAGCCGACTATCTGGTCGCTGGCCGCCGACTGCCGCTGTTTCTGGCGTGGGGAACCCTGATCGCCACCTGGTTCGGCGCAGCCACGATGTTCGCTGCTGCTGGAGCCGCTCGCGAAGAAGGGCTGCTGGGAGTCATCCTCGACCCGCTTGCCTGCTCGGCGACGCTGGTTCTGGCGGGACTCGTCTTCGCGAAGCCGTTGTGGAAGATGGAACTCTTCACGATGGCCGACTTTTACCGCATCAAGTTTGGACCGAAGGCGGAAATCACTGGTGCCTGCATCCAGGTGCCGAGTTACTTCGCGTGGGTCGCTCTGCAGTATTCGGCTCTCGCCGGGATTCTCGAACTCTATTTCGAGATTCCGATGACATGGGGCATTCTGATCGTCGCCGGAGTCACGCTGGTCTACACGATGATCGGCGGCATGTGGTCGGTCACGCTGACTGACACCCTGCAGATTCTGCTCGCCCTCGTCGGTCTGGTTGTGCTGACTGGTTCGGCGCTCAGCCACGAAGGCCTGGGCGACGGTGATCCGATCAAAGGCTTTGATGTCCTGATCGAGAAGATTTCGACCGAGCATCCCGACCATCTGCGACTGTGGCCGGCGGCTCCCGAGGATGGCTCGACGCTGACTTACGTGGGTTCGATTCTCGCCGTGCTGGCACTCTGGGCAACAGGCCTGTTCGGCAATATTCCGGGCCAGGACCTGCAGCAGCGGGTGTTCGCCGCGAAGAGCGAAAAGACGGCTCAGCACGCGTGTATTCTCGCCGGCGTTCTGTATCTGTGTTTCGGGTCACTGCCGCTGATTCTCGGCCTGTCGTCGCTGGTTACGCACCCGGATGGCGACTTCGATCCGGTTGCGTTTCTCGCTGGCGAGTACCTCTCGACGGGAATGCTGGTCGTTTTCGTCATCGCGGTTGTCTCAATGATCGTTTCGACGGCAACAAGTGCAGTCCTCGCGCCGGCCACGATTCTTGGACATAACCTGCTGAACCGAACGCCGCTGTTTCGCGAGCGAGCTCTGCTGCGTGATCGCTTGAGCGTGCTGTTTGTTTCCCTCGGCGGAATCACTTTGTCGATGATGGGTGAATCGCTGATGGGCCTCCTGGATATGGCTTTGTCGATCCAGTTGACGGCGTTGTTTGTCCCCGTCGTGACGGGGCTGTACGGCAAGCCAAAAGGCCAGATGAGCGGCGTCCTCGCGATGCTGCTGGGTTTCTTCACCTGGCTGGCCACGTACGCGAACGAGTTGCTGCAGGAGTCATCGCCGACAGAAAACTTCCTTGCTGACATGATGCTGATCCCGTCTGACTTTTACGGCCTCGGAGCGAGCATCCTGGGCTACCTTGCCGGGCAGATTCTGTTCGCCGAGAAGTCGCTTGTCGTTGAATCCTGACCGGAGAATCACCGATGTCCGCGCCGTACGGCCTGCTGCTGATCACGGGAAACCAGACGCATCAGGAGAACTACGCGCGAGCATTCGCGGCAGATCCTCGCTGCCGGCTGATCGGCCTGACGGACGCTCCCGGACTTCCCGACCGGCGGCAGGAGCTGAATGGCGACCTCGCGGTCGAGCTTGAAATTCCTCTCTTCGACGACTTCGACGCGGCCATTCAACGCGACGACGTTGATCTGATTTCGATCTGTGCGGAACCGGAGCGGCGGCTCGATCTGACAATGGCGTGTATCGAGGCCGGCAAGCACGTTTATCTCGACAAGGATCCGGCTCCGGTTCCTGGTGATGCCTGGCAACTGGCGGACGCGTTCGACCAGGCCGGACTGCTGACGCAGGCCTTCAGTCTCGTCCGCCTACCTGCCTGCCAGCTGGCGAAGGCCGTTGTTTATTCTGGGGAACTCGGCGAGTTGGTCGGCCTGCACTGCGACATCACGTT
>JAPOLP010000086.1 GCA_029977045.1 Planctomycetota bacterium | reverse complement strand
GCCAGCGTCAGCGACTGCTCTCCTGAAGTCACGACTGGCGGACTTGAAGCAAGCGTCCCAGGACCATCGACGCGCACGACAAGCAGATTGTGATCGCCGGCTTCAATCGCGTTGCCCGGAATGGCGATCGCCTTCGAGTCGGAGCCTCGTCCGAGTGCGTTCCCATTGAGCCAGGCCTCGCTGTCCCTCGGCAAGGTCAGACGCACGCCGCTCGCCGCCCAGTCATTCGGAATGAGAACCACGCAGCGGTACCACGCCGGCCCTTCGTAGTCAGCCAGCAATCCGTTCGACTGTTTGCGCCAGTCGCCAGGCACGTCAGCGTTGACCCAGCGCTGCTCGAAATCCCGCCGCGACTTCGCGACCGCTGGCGCCGCCTTACCGCCACCGCTGCCAACCAGAGTCAGCTCAAACGGCTTGCCACCGACGATCTGATCGCTGGTGATCGACGGGCAGACGAAGCGTTCGACATGAGCAACGACGAGTTCTGTCCCTTTCAGGTGCGACACGTACGGCCATCGTTTCGGGTTGTACATCGTGTCGGTCATGTCGCGCATCAGGACGGTGTTCTTCCCGTTGCGGACCATCTGCCGCAGGCCGAACGGTCGGCCGAGCACGCACATATTGAGATGCACGCCGGTCAGGATCACGTTGCGAATGCCGCGAGCTTCCAGCACGTTCCAGACTTCATCGCCGCGATCGCTGATGTAGTCACGCTCGCCGTCAATCGTGATCAGCTTGTTCTGGGTCAGCCACGGCGTGCCGGCCTTGCGGCCCATCACCGTCAGCTTCGCCGCCCACTCCGCGTGCTCGACCGGATCGTCGTCCTCGCCACCGTCCGACTGGTCGATCGGATAAGCAGCCCGCTCTTCCGCCGGAATGGCCGAGCACCAGGCTTTGACATCGAACGGCTGATACGCCGCCTGCGGAGCGTGCATCGCCCGCTGCCGCGCCGGATGATCGGTGTACGCGGGCATGCAGTCGCTCGGCGAGTGAATGATCGTGACGCCCTGTTCGCGCGCCTTTGCCAGCACCTCATTCAACCGCGGCGCAAACTGTTCGAGACGGCGCACGGCGTTCAAACAGTGATGCTGATCCCAGACGTCACAGACCACGATCGCCGTCTCTTCCTGCTTCCATTTCTCCTGACGAGTCCGCGTTTCCCACGTCCCACTGCCACTCGACTTTTCCGTCTGGTACCGAAGTTCCAGAGGCAACGGTTCGGCAGAAGCAGGCTCAGCGTTCATCAGCAGGCTCGACAGAATCAGGCAGACAGACAGGCGACTCATCGTCGATTCTCCATTTTCAAGTAGGCCGGACCAAGGAGCGAAGCGACGATGTCCCGGCAGCTCTCTGTAGTATTGCGAGGTAAAGACTGCCGGAGCGGCGCTGCCCTTGATCCGGCTTACGAATTTCGCCATCGCGAATTGCTACCGCTTCCCGAGCCACCTCACCGCGTTCTCCACGATCTGCAGTGTGACGGGCTCGGAGAACACGCTGTGAGTTTCGTGTCCCGGCCGGAAGTAAAACACCTTGCCGCGACCAATGTTCCAGACCATGCCGCTGCGGAAGTGCTCGCCGAGTTCCCAGCGTTCCTCGAAGATCACCGCGTCCGGTTCCGGAACATGAAACGGCTCGTCGTACATTTCGGTGTGCGGCAGCGAGAACGACTTCGGGACTCCTGCCGCGATCGGGTGGTCTGTCAGCTTCGTTTCCAGCTTGCTCGGTCGCCCGTCGTTGCGATACGCAGGGAAGCAGCAGTTCGGACGAGTGATCTCGATACGAACGGCGTCTTCAGATCGGGAAACAACTTTCGCCTGCGGAGTCAGCACGGCATCGCGAGCGGGCGGGCGGCGGACAATATCGCCGACGAATTCGACTTTCGCTTTCGACCGTTCTTCCGGCGTCAGCTTTGCTAGAGCGTCGAGTTTCGCCCGCTCGTGCATCGCCATGACGAACGGTGTCGCCCAGTGCGCCGAGTGCAGCGCGATCAGCGACAGCTTGCCCTCGCGGATGCGGTCGACGATCGGCTGAGCTTCCTCGACGCTGATCTCGCCATTGCGAACGTGCCCCCACCAGATCAGGACGTCGCAGTTGTCGAGCACCGCTGCGTCGAGGCCCTTGCCTTTGTCCTTGATGGAAACGGATCGAACGGAAATCCCCGGCTGCCCCTTGAGGTAAGTCGCAATGTATTCGCCGAGAAACTCAGGATAAGCCTGCCGCTGCGCCGGCTGCTGCTCGTCCCAGATAACGACGCGAACCGGAGCAGCGTCGGGCTTGGCGTCCTGAGCATCGGATTGCAGTGGAAAACTCAATAAAGCCACACACGCAAGCAACAGATACTTCATTGGGGAACTCGCTTCAGAATCAGGTGCGTCGAAGAGCGAGCAGCGTAGCGAAACTCGCGCAGAGTTTCGGCACTGACGGGCGGCAACCAAAAGTCTGTGCGACTTTCGCTACATATGCGTGACACCGCGCATCGCTGATTGACAGCAGCTATCGTGCGTCGCGTCAGATTGTTCCTGCTGAACGTGAATTCGGGAATCGCAATGAGTGCTGAAGAGTCTCGCTGCCGGCTCGTGGTCGGCAGCCGCAATAAGAAGAAGATCGAGGAGATCGCTCTGCTGCTGTCCCCGCACGGGATCGAGGTCGTCGGAGTTGCTGACTATGCGGACGTGCCGGAGGTCGTCGAGGATCGTGACACGTTCGCCGGCAACGCGGCGAAGAAGGCTTCCGAGACGGCGCAGCATCTCAATCAATGGGTGCTCGCCGAGGACAGCGGCATTTGCGTCGACGCGCTGCAAGGAGCCCCCGGCGTTTACTCAGCTCGCTTTAGTGGCGAGGGGGCGACCGACGAGAAGAACAACGAGAAGCTGCAGCGGGAACTCGAAGGAATTCCGCCCGATCGTCGCGGCGCCGGCTACACCTGCAGCGTCGCGGTGTCCGCTCCGGATGGCACGATCCGTCTGACGCAGGAAGGTACGTGCCGTGGCCGGATTCTCGAAGAAGCCCGAGGCAACAACGGCTTCGGCTACGACCCGTATTTCCTGGTACGCGAATATCACCGCACGTTCGGCGAGCTGAGCCCGACCGTCAAAAGCCACATCAGCCACCGCGCCCGAGCCTTTGAACGCTGCATCCCGAAACTTGTCGCTCTTCTGAAGGTCGAGTTTCCTGAGGTCGTCCACTGAAGCCGGACAAACTTTGACATCCTGATCGACATCGGGCCCGCTGTCTGGCAGACTGAACAGAACAAACGCAGGGAATGACAGCCTCACACAGAATCAGCCGGATTCCGGGTGCTGCGTGATCCTGTCGAGCGTTCGTCCGTTCCACGTCGCCTGCCCGGTCGGAAAGTGAATCCGACCGTCGCGGTCAGGACAGCAAAGGGCTTTCGGATGGACACGTTCTTTACCTGGTGCGCAGTCGTTGGCGGCATCGTCTTTCTCGGCCAGTTTGCGCTGAGTCTGCTCGGGCACGGCCACGCGGTCGTCGACGCTCCGGACCTCGATCTCGACAGTCCGGATCTTGAATTCGGCAGCCCCGACGGCGATGTCCCGCACTTCGATCTCGACAGCGGGGACATGACGATCGGCCACGCTCCGGCAGCGGATGTCTGGTTCGTCGGTATGTTCAGCGTCCGAGCGATCCTGGCGGGAATCACCGTCTTCGGCCTTGTTGGCCGGGCACTTCCGACCGAGTACGCCGACTACGAACGCACGATCCTGGGGCTAGCAGCAGGCGGCTGGACGATGTACGCGATGGGCTGGCTGGTCCGACGCCTGCACCGCTTCGAGCACGACGGCACGGTCCGGCTCCGCGATACGCTGGGCACCGAAGGCACCGTTTATCTCTCGATCCCGGACAGCGGTTCCGGCGCTGGCAAAGTCACGCTGACGGTCAAAGGTCGGACGATGGAATACGTGGCGGTCACTCCTTCAACCCGTCTGGCAACCGGCACGCCAGTCGTTGTCGTTGGCATTCACCCACCGAGCACCGTCGAAGTCGAAGCCGTCACGCAAGAGGCAAACGGAACCCCCGCGTAGCGAAACTCGCGCAGAGTTTCGGCAGTTTCGCAGGACGGGCATTCAGTCCGTCGACATCCTGGAATGACGGACTGCAAGTCCGTCCTGCTTTGAGCACCTCACGAACGAGCCTTTGATCTCAACTCGAAACACCGACCACTTATCGATTCCAAATTCCCACTTTGAAAGGGCAACGTGATGTCGACATTCAGACTCCTTCTGGCGGACGGCTTTCTGGAACTGGCGACGAGCCTGCCGGGTATCGCCGTGATGATCCTGCTGGCGCTCGTCTCGACGGCGCTGGCGTACGCCAGCCGTTACAAACGCTGCCCGAGCAACAAGATTCTCGTCATCTTCGGCCAGATGACCGGCGACACGTCGGCGACCTGCGTGCATGGCGGCGGCAAGTTCGTCTGGCCGGTCATCCAGGATTACTCGTACCTCAGCCTGGAACCGATCCAGATCGAGGTTCCGCTGCGCGACGCGCTGTCGAGCGAAAACATCCGTGTCAACGTGCCGAGCGTCTTTACTGTCGCGATCGGCACCGAACCGCAGATCATGCAGAACGCGGCAATCCGCCTGCTCGGCCTGAATACCGTCCAGGTCAAGAAGCAGGCCGAGGACATCATCTTCGGGCAGTTGCGACAGGTCATTGCGTCGATGCGGATCGAGGATATCAACCGCGACCGCGAGCAGTTTCTGACGGCCATTCAGCACTCGCTCGAACCTGAGCTGCGGAAGATTGGTTTGGTCCTGATCAACGTCAACATCACGGACATCACCGACGAATCCGGCTACATCGCGGCGATCGGCCAGAAGGCCGCGTCCGAAGCGATTCAAAAGGCCCGCGGCGACGTCGCCGAACAGGAAAAGCTCGGCGAAGTCCGCGTGGCTGGAGCCGACCGCGACAAACAGGTGCAGGTCGCCAGCGCCACGAAGGAGCGGCAGATCGGTATCCGCGAAGCTGAACGCGAGCAGGCCGTGCGTGTCGCGGAACTCAACAAGGAACAGCAGGTCGGTGAGCAGACGGCTGAGTTCGAGCGTGACGTACTGGTCTCGCAGGCCGATCAGCAGAAACGAACCGCAATGGCCAACGCCGAAGCTCAGGCTGTCAAAGGTGAGACCGAAGCTCAGGCCGACATGGCCGACGCGAAAGCCGCGCTGCAGGTGCGTCAGGCCGAGGCTTACCAGGTCGCCGAGACTCGCAAACGCGAAGCCGACGCACACGTGAAGGAAGCTCAGAACCGTGCCCTCGCCAAAGCTGCTCTGGCCGAAGCAGAACGCGTCGAAGCGGAACAGCGAGCTGAACTGGAAGCTCCGGCAAAAGCTCAGAAGGCGCGAGTCATCGTCGAGGCCGAAGCTGCCGCCGCGAAACGCAAGCTCGACGCTGAAGCAGAAGCCGCCGCCATTTTCGCCAAGCTCGAAGCCGAAGCCCGCGGCCAGTACGAGATTCTCGCGAAGAAGGGCGAAGGCCTGCAGCGGATCATCGAAGCCTGCGGCGGCGCCGACCAGGCATTACGCATGCTGATGCTCGAACACATCGACGACCTGACAAAGGCGTCGGCAGAGGCGATCTCGAACATCAAGTTCGACAAGGTCGTCGTCTGGGAGAACGGAGGCAGTGCAAATGGTCAGTCCGCCACATCGAACTTCCTCCAGAACATGTCACGCACGTTGCCTCCCATGATGCATGTCATGAAAGACGTCGCCGGAGTCGAAATCCCCGAATACTTCGCAAGGCTGACACCGGATACAGCCGCGAGCAGCAATGGTGCCGCATCTGTTGAGTCACCCTCGTCTGAAGAAAGCAATCGAAAGCCAGCTGCAGCTTCCGACGAGCACGCATGACACCGCGACCCGCGAATTTCCAGCCATTCGCTTTTGAGTCGCGGACTCGGCTGTGCCGCGTATCCAGCACAGCAGCGAGGCCGGTTCGACATCCGGAGAATGGACTGCGGCTTCCGCGATGAGAATCGCTCGTCCTGAAAGACAGGCTGAGTTTCGCCCCCATTCGGCGAGGAAGCAAAAAAGGACTTACGCCGGGTCGACGTAAGTCCTTTTCAGATAAGAGCGGAGAGGGAGGGATTCGAACCCTCGGTGCCTTGCAGCACACTGGTTTTCGAGACCAGCACAATCGGCCACTCTGTCACCTCTCCGAGCGAGAGCGGATGATAGAAGCGGCCCCGGGATGGCGCCAAGCGCCTTGAGATGCTAACTTCGACGCCATTGCGGGGACCGCTCGAATGATCGCGTGGACCTGTTTTTCTGGAACAGACGGACGCATCAGGACACGGGTTGGCGACGCGAATGACGGATCACGGTGAAGAAGAATCTACTCCGGCAGTGGAATCAGCAGGTTTCGATGCGCTGGCAGATCCCGTATCTGACTGGCTGTTGCTGGAAGACGGGGCACTACTGGCCATCAACAAGCCGGCTGGTTTGCTGACTGAAGGCGTGCCCGGCGGCGAGGGAACGCTGGTTGGAGCCGTCAGGACCTGGTTGAAGGTTCGGTACGGGAAGCCCGGCAATGTTTACCTTGGGATTCCGCACCGGCTGGACCGACCGACGTCGGGTGTCATCGTGTTTACCCGAAACTCGAAAGCAGCAGCCAGGGTTGCCGAGCAGTTTGAGCAGCGGCAGGTTTCCAAGATCTACTGGGCGCTGCTCGAAGCTGCTCCGGAAGCAGAGTCCGGTTTGCTGGTCGACTGGCTGCGAAAGGTGCCCGAGGATGCTCGCAGCGAAGTCTGTGATCCGGGTACTGAGCGAGCCAAAGAAGCGAAGCTGGAGTATCGCACGCTTCGACTGATCGGCGGTCGGTGCCTGGTTGAAGTCCGGTTGCTGACGGGACGGATGCACCAAATCCGAGTGCAGTTTGCGTCGCGAGGCTGCCCGGTTGTCGGTGACGTTAAGTACGGCGGCTCGCCCTGGATTCAGCAGACGTCGGATGACGAGCTGATCGCGCTGCACGCTCGCTCGCTGACGCTCAAGCATCCCATCCGGTACGACGAGCTGACGATCGAAGCCCCGTTGCCGGATTACTGGGGCATCGCTGCTGACGATGTCGCGGCGAACCGCTGCTCCTGAGCGATTCTGACTGGTGCCGAGCGACTTGGCTTTGGACTGCCTTACTTGCATTCCCGCCCGATGTTGGTTGAATGAGCATTCAACTCAACGAGCATCCAGGCGACTTCGCTCCGCAACAGGCAGAAGGACAACTGATGGAAACCGCAACCGACGTCTCTTGTGCCGAAATCCTCAAGGTGCTCGCCGACGACACTCGGCTGGCCGTTGTGCGGCAGTTGCTGAATGGCCCTCGTCGCGTTGGAGAGATCAATGAGGAGCTGCTGGTCGAGTCGACTCTGCTTTCGCATCACCTGAGGGTTCTGCGCGAGGCTGGAATCGTCACAGGCGAGCGTGAGGGCAAGGCGGTGCTTTATCGGCTTGCTCCGAACGTCGAATCGAAACGGCGCGGAGCGACTCTGGAACTCGGCTGCTGCCGGCTGGTGTTTGAATGAGCCGGCATCCTGTCTTTGTTTGTCTGACGTCCACGAGGAGCGACTCGATCGTGCGAAATGACGCCCGAAATCGAAAGTGTGATTTCCGTCGTGTAGCAGCAGGTTGGAACGCGATGGCCGTGTTGTGTGCAGTTGCATTTGTCGTTCTGGTGAGCGGTTGCGGGACCGAAGACAGTGGCCGGGCGGCGAGTCGCGACGAAGCAGTTTCTGAGGTGTCGGCAACCAGTGTCGAAACTCAGTCGGTGAGGCTGAGTGGCAAGCTGACGGTGACCGGGTCGAGCACGGTCGCGCCGCTCGCAGCCGAAATCGCGAAGCGGTTTGAAACCGAGTACCCCGAGGTTCGCATTGATGTGCAGACCGGCGGCTCGTCGCGAGGGATCGCCGACGCGCTGTCCGGAGTTGCCGACCTCGGTATGGCTTCGCGGGCGATGAAGACTGACGAGGAAGGGCAGGGGTTGATCGGGCATCGGCTGGCAGTCGACGGGGTGAGTATCATTGTGAACTCAGAGAATTCGATCGACGGTTTGACGAAGCAGCAGGTCGTGCAACTCTTTACCGGCGAGATCACAAACTGGTCAGACCTCGGCGGCAGCGATGCGGAAGTTGTCGTCGTCAACAAAGCCGAGGGCCGAGCGACGCTGGAAGTGTTTCTGAATCACTTCGAGCTGAAGAACGAGCAGATTCAGGCAGACGTCGTCGTCGGAGACAACCAGCACGGAATCAAGACGGTCGCTTGGAATCCGCTGGCGATCGGGTACGTGTCGATCGGTGCCGCTCAGTCAGAAGCTGACCTCGGAACGCCAATCCGACTCGTGCCCGTCGACGGCGTTGAGCCGACTGCAGCGAACGTCGCGTCGGGGAGGTTCGAGGTGACTCGGCCACTGCTGATTGTTTCCAAAGGAGAACCGGTCGGCCTGGCGGCGGCGTTTCTTGAGTACGCGATGTCGCCGACCGTACATGACCTGATTAAGGCGCAGGGCTTTGAAACCGTCGCGCAGTAACTCGTGGTCGGACCCCGACCGGCGGCTCGAACTCGCTCTGCGGGCAGCAGCGAGCGTGTCGGGCTGCGTGGTGCTGCTGATCGTCCTCTTCGTGCTGTGGCAGGCTTTGCCAGCGCTGCGCGACATCGGGCTACCGCGATTCGTGGCGGATGCGGACTGGCGACCGACCAGCGACACGCAGCCGCAGTTTGGAATGCTGCCGATGCTGGCGGGCTCGGGTCTGGTGACGCTGGGAGCTGTTCTGCTGGCGACGCCGCTGGCGGTGTTCTCGGCGGTGCTGGTTGAGTTCTACGTGCCGCGTTCAGTTGCCTGGCTGCTGCGACGGCTGCTCGAACTACTCAATGGAGTGCCGTCGGTTGTGTTCGGCTTCTGGGGACTTGTTGTCGTCGTGCCGCTTATTAATGCCTGGCAGCCGCCGGGGCAGAGTCTGCTGGCGGGAGTCCTTGTTCTCTCGCTCATGCTGATTCCAACGATTGCGTTGTCGGCCGCCGTCGCACTGCGGGATGACGCCGGCGATCTCGCTCGATCGGCGGCGGCGCTGGGGCTCGATCGCGGGGCGGTTGTCTGGTCGCTCGCGGTTCCGCGGGCCAGTCGGGGGATTGGCGGCGGAGTTCTGCTCGGCGCCGCGCGAGCTGTTGGAGAGACAATGGCTGTCGTCATCGTCTGCGGAAACATCGTGCAGGTGCCCGCCAGTCTGTTCGATCCGGTCCGGACCATTACTGCGAACATCGCGATGGAGATGAGCTATGCGACGGCGGGGCATCGATCGGTACTGTTCGCAACCGGGCTGCTGCTGATTCTCGTGACAGGTTTTCTGGTCGCGGCATCGCGGCTGCTGAGCAGACGAGGTGCCCGGGCATGAGCACGCAACCTCGCTCAGCAACACTTGATCGACTGACGGCGATGGCCGGCTGGCTGGCTGCGGCAGCGATTGTCGCCGCGTTTGGCTGGCTGGTGTTTGACATCGTCCGTCACGGAGCGTCTGAAGTTTCCTGGACGTTTCTCACCGCCGAACCGGCAGACGCAGGCCGAGCGGGCGGGATCGGGACAGTTCTCGTATCGACGCTGCTGATACTCGGCGTCTGCCTGGCGATTGCAGTGCCCCTCGGACTCGGCACCGCGGTCTGGCTCTCCGAGTTCGCTCGACCGTGCAGCTGGCGAGTTACCGCGATCCGCTGGTCGCTCGATCTACTGGCAAGTGTTCCGTCGATCGTCTTCGGGCTGTTTGGCATGGTCGTCTTCTGCCAGATGCTGAGGCTCGGCTTTTCAATCGCCGCCGGCGGGCTGACGCTCGGCTGCATGATTCTTCCGCTCGTCGTGCAAACGACGTATGCCGGGCTGCAGAGCGTGCCGAACGAGCTTCGCGCGGGAGCGGCGGCGCTGGCGATCAGTCGAGCGTCGACGTTACGGCATCTGTTGCTGCCGGCGGCGCTGCACGGAGTCGTTGTCGGTGTGATGCTGGGGCTCGGACGAGCGGCGGCAGAAACGGCGGCGCTGATCTTCACGAGCGGCTACGTGACTCGAATGCCCGAGTCGCTGCTCGATTCAGGCCGCACGGCGTCAGTGCATATTTACGACCTCGCGATGAACGTTCCTCGCGGAGAAGCTCGCGCGTATGCGACGGCGGCAGTGCTGCTGCTGACGCTGCTGCTGATCAACGTCGCGGCGACGGTGCTCGCTGACCGCTGGCTGCAGCGACAGACGGCGAGGAGCTTCCGATGACGAATCGCGAGCAGCCTGCCGCAACTGACAACGTGTTGACGATCGATGGCCTGAACGTCTCGTACGGAAAGGTCCCGGCATTACGCGATGTTCGCCTGACCGTACCGCGTCACCAGATCACCGCTGTCGTCGGTCCGTCCGGCTGTGGCAAGAGTACGTTCCTGAGTGTCCTGAACCGGCTGACGGATCTGGTGCCCGATTGCCGCGTCTCGGGGCGGGTCGAGTTCGACGGCATCGACGTTCTCTCGCGTGGCTGCGACCTGTTCGCACTGCGACGTCGTGTCGGAATGGTATTTCAGAAGCCGAACCCGTTCGCTCTGTCGATTCGCCGGAACATGGAACTACCGCTGCGCGAGCATCGTGTTCCCGCCACCGAGATCGACGGAATTATCGAATGCAGCCTGCGCGACGTCGGCCTGTGGGACGAGGTCAAGGACCGGCTCGATAAATCCGCGCTGAAGCTCTCGGGAGGCCAGCAGCAGCGGTTGTGTCTGGCCCGAGCCTTATCGCTGGATCCGGAAGTGCTGCTCTGCGACGAACCCTGCAGCGCACTTGACCCGCTTTCCGGAGAGATCGTCGAGGACCTGATCAGTCGCCTGCGTGAGCGAATCACGGTCGTGATCGTCACCCACAACCTCGCCCAGGCACGCCGCCTCACTGACAACGTCGCCGTCTTCTGGCAACAGAACGGCGCCGGAACCGTCGTCGAAGCTGGCTCGGTTGACGACGTCTTCGAGAACCCGCAAAGCGAAATCGCCTCCGCGTACGTCGCGGGCTCGCGTGGGTAGAAAAGTGTTAGAACGGAAGTCATTCTGTTCACAAGTTACGGCGTGATTCTGTCGTGAGACATTCGCGGAATCGCGGCAGTCGAGTGACGCTAAAACATCTGGCAATAACGGAACGGAATGAATTCCGTTCTACGATGTTGCGTCGTGATCAGCATCCGCAGCGACACGTAACCCATTCGAGGAACCGGCTGGCGACGTCGATGCCGGTTGTTCTTTGGAAGGCCTGCCAGCCGGGGACGGCGTTGACTTCGATGACGAAGCAGTGGCCCGATTGATCGTACAGCAGGTCGATGCCGGCGAAGTCGGTGCCGGTCGCATCGGAAGCAGCGAGGGCGAGACGCTGTTCGTCGGGTGTCGGCGAATGAACTTCTGCCCGGCCCGAGCGGGCGACGTTGGTCCGGAAGTCGGTGTCCGAGTAGCGGCGGATTGAGCCGACGATCTCCCCGCCCAGCACGAGCACCCGGACATCGTGGCCGGGATGGTGGATGAACTCCTGCAGGTAGAGGACGGCGTCGACGCGTTCGAGCGTGCGGAAGGTGCGGAACGCCAGATCGGGATCGCTGACCCGGCAGATGCCGCGGCCCTCGGCGCCGAACAGCGGCTTGACGATGACGTCGCCACCAAGTGTCTCGAACGCCTGCATCGCTGTTTCGGAATCCTGACAGGTCACCGTGCGTGGAACCGGCAGGCCGGCTGCTTCGAGGCGAGCGGTCGTGAGAAACTTGTCGACGGCGCATTCGATCGATCGCGGCGAGTTGACGACGAGAGTTCCGGTAGCTTCCAGACGAGCCAGCGCGTCCATGCGGAAGACGACCTGTTCGAGCGACCCTGGCGGCATTGTCCGCACGATGACGGCATCGAAGTCCGACAACGACTGCGGGCCGTCATTCGGAGTTGGGTTCAGAAACGGGATGCTTCGCGCGTTCGTCCCGTGGGAGCATGTTGACGCTGCGAGGCGACCGAAGTCGAGTCGCACACACGAGTGACCACGCGGCGACGCGGCTCGGGCGAGGTCGGCCCAGTACCAGCTTCCTTCGTTCGCGAGGATACCAAGCTTCAAGATCGTCGACTCCGGTGTAACAACAGACGGCACGCAGATCGTCAATGCTGAGTGATTTCTGACGACGCTCCTGTTTCAGTCCCCTCTCCCCCGCTATTGGCGATTGAATTCAGGGAAAGCCTGAATGCGGGGGAGAGGGGCAGGGAGAGGGGGCCAGAACTCACTTCGACTGGTTGCCGTCTCCGCCCCCCACCTACTCCCCACAGCGGCCAGCGG
>JAPOLP010000896.1 GCA_029977045.1 Planctomycetota bacterium | reverse complement strand
ATGCGGCGGCATACGGCTAACCAGAAACGCGAGCTGCAGCTTGTGAGAGCCGACATCAGGCTCGATACCAGAAACGAAGTCTCGGTATCGGCTGCCGACGGAGAGAGAGTCATCCGCGTAAACAGCATCCCGGATCACGCCGTCGGACAGTTTCCAAACCGAGGCAATCCGCACTCGATCGCCGAGCGAGTCGCCACGTTCCGAGTGCCCACTCAACCGAGGGAAGGACGCACGCCGACTCAGATGCGGCTCGGGCTGAACTTCGGTGTCGCGGTCAATGGAGTCCTGTTTGATCCTGGGGCCGCTGAGTTCTGGCTGGGTGATCCACGCAGTGGCTGGCAGTACGAAGCACTCGGCGGAGCAGTCTCGCTCGGTCTGGATGAGAATTACGCCCACGTTCAGCCGGACGGAAAGTACCACTACCACGGCATCCCAACCGGCCTGCTCAAGTCGTTGAAGTTCGACGCCGGAAAGCACTCGCCGCTGATTGGCTGGGCCGCCGACGGATTTCCCATTTACGCGTTGAACGGCTTCACCGATCCCGACGACGCGACGTCTGAAGTGATCGAATTGAAGCCAAGTTACCGATTGAAACCCGGCAGGCGGCCCGGAGGACGACAGGGAGATAACCGCGACCCGGGCGGCGTGTACGATGGCACGTTCGTCAATGACTACGAGTTCGTAGACGGCCTCGGGCAGCTTGATGAATGCAACGGTCGCTTCTGTGTCACTCCGGATTTTCCGAACGGCACCTATGTCTACTTTCTGACGCACGACTGGCCGACGATCCCGCGTCAGTTTCGAGGGACTCCCGATTCGGGATTCCAGAATCGGATGGGCCCAGGCCGCGGCCCTGGGCCTCGACGGCCTGGCTTCGACCGTTAGCGGCCTTCACCGGCCATCAACTCGCGCGACAGTCAAATCACCTTCGATTATGAGCGTCTCATGAACTTCCGACTGACCCTGTTCTCCGTCCTGTTTCTCTGCCCCGCGGCACTGCTCGCCGAGCAGCCGCCGAACATCATCCTCATCATGACGGACGATATGGGCTACGGAGACCTTGGCGTGCATGGCAACCCGGTCATTCACACTCCGAACATCGACGCGATGGCGAAACGCAGCGCGTCGATGTCGACGTTTTACGTCAGCCCGGTCTGTGCTCCGACCCGAGCCTGCCTGATGACGGGGCGGTACAACTACCGGACACGGTGCATCGACACGTACATCGGTCGGGCGATGATGGACACCGAGGAAGTCACCGTCGCCGAACTCCTTGGCGACGCCGGATACGCGACGGGCATCTTCGGCAAGTGGCATCTGGGCGACTGCTACCCGATGCGGCCAATGGACCAGGGCTTTCAGGAATCTCTGATTCATCGCGGTGGCGGCATCGGCCAGCCGTCCGACCCGCCTGGCGGCGAGGGCAAGTACACCGATCCGATCCTGTTCCGCAACGGCGTCGAAGAGCAGCAGACCGGCTATTGCACCGACGTGTATTACTCGAACGCGATGACGTTCATTGAAAAGGCGACGCAGCAGAAGCAGCCCTTCTTCATCTACCTGCCCGATAACTGTCCGCACGGCCCGTTCGACGACGTTCCGCCCGAGGACCTGGCGACGTACAAGGCGACCAACCTCTACAGCTCCGAGTTTCCTCAGGACAAGGGGCACAAGCTGCCCGCGAAAGCCGACCTCGACACGCTGGCTCGCATCTTCGCGATGGTCACCAACGTCGACCGCAACATTGGCCGACTGCAGCAGAAACTGGAAGCACTCGGCATTGCCGAGAACACGATCGTGATCTTCCTGGTCGACAACGGCCCGAACACGCGGCGTTACGTCGCCGGTTTCAACGGCAACAAGAGCACCGTCTGGGAAGGCGGTATCCGTGCGCCGTTCTTCGTGCAGTGGCCGGCCCGGCTGAAAGCAGGACACGTTTCGGATATCCCGTCCGCCCATATCGACGTCCTGCCAACGCTGCTCGACGCCGCCGGAGTCGAGAAGCCCAGGAGCCTGAAGCTCGATGGCCGCAGCATGTTGCGGTTCCTCGAAGGCAAGCCGGTCAACGTTCGTGACCGCTATCTGGCAATCCAGTCGCACCGAGGCGACCAGCCGGTCCGTTACAACAACTTCATGATCCGCAACAGCCAATGGAAGCTGGTCCATCCAAGCGGTTTCGGTCGCGAGTCGCTGACGGGTGAACCGAACTTCCAGCTCTTCGATCTGACGACCGACCCGTATGAACTGAAGAATGTCGCCGCTTCCAACCCGGACGTCGTGAAGCAGATGAAGGCCGAGTACGACCGCTGGTTCGACGACGTCAGCTCGACTCGCCCCGACAACTACGCTCCACCGCGTATCCACGTCGGCACGCAGCACGAGAACCCCGTCGTCCTCACTCGCCAGGACTGGCGTCACACGCAAGGCCAGCCATGGGCACGCGACTCAATGGGCCACTGGCTGCTGACGGCGAAGAAGGGCACGGCCAACCTCCACTGTCGCTTCTCTCCGAGCCCAACCGTCGGCACCGCCACGCTGCGGATCAACAACCACGTTCACACGGTCAAACTTGGGCCGAACGCTCAGTCGTGCGATTTTCCGAACGTCTCTCTGCCCGACGGCCCGGTCAGCCTCGAAGTCGAACTGGCCCACGGCGACAAGACTCGCGGCATTCACCAGGCGGATCTTGAGTACGTGAAGTAGTACCAGCACTGAGTCGCTGCGTCTGGAATCGTCTCTGCTGACATTAAGGTCAGTTCGTCCTGGTAAGAACTGGCGAGGAGTGCGCCGCAATTCCGTAATGTGCGATGGCACGCAGCCGATGACTCTGCTGCCAAATCGTAAGTTGGAACTCTCTGGGAAACTGTGTGGCAGGCACCGAGCCAAGGCTGCTTCGTTGGTTCGAGACGTGACTGTAGTTCGCAGGCTACTCAGGACGACTCAAGAAGCCTTGCCTGTCAACGCTCGCTGTCCTCGTACATCAGACCGATTTCGTTTTCGCTGATGACGCGGTCGGCACGGTCGTCGACGGTTGGTTTCGCGGAGCAGTCGCTACACGGGGACGTGCCCCGTCCGGTGACAAACTCCAGGATGCGGCGGCCGATAGCGATGGCGGCCCCTCCGACGACGGCCAGTGTTACCCAGAGTT
>JAPOLP010000999.1 GCA_029977045.1 Planctomycetota bacterium | reverse complement strand
AGCCGGCCCGAGCCACATGTCGTAGTCGAGTTCCGCCGGCGGATCAGAATCAGGAACTGGCTCACCAGGATGATTCGGGCCAGGGATGCCGACCAGCACCTTTTCGAGCTTCCCGATGTAGCCGTTGCGAACCAGTTCGCAGGCCTTGCGGAACTTCGCGTCCGAGCGTTGCTGAGATCCCGTCTGCACGATGCGTTCGTGCTTGCGCGCCGCGTTGACCATCAGCCGCCCCTGCGCGATCGTCAGCGTCAGCGGCTTTTCGCAGTAGACGTCCTTGCCTGCCTGGCAGGCGTGAATCGTCGTCACAGCGTGCCAGTGATCCGGCGTCGAAATCACGACCGCGTCGATGTCGCTGCGTTCGAGCATCTTGCGATAGTCCCCAAAGACCTCGCACTTGCCGTACTTCCCTTCAGCCGATTTCGCCGCCTTAGCCGCGTTGCCCGAGTCAACGTCGCAAATCGCCGCCGCCTGAACGATCGACTTCCCCATGAACTTCCCGAGATTCCCTCGCCCCTGCCCGCCAACCCCGATATGCCCGGTGATGATTCGCTCATTCGCCCCGAACGCCGACGCCGGAACAAAGTACGGAGCCGCCATGGCCGAAGCAGCGGCTGCGGAAGTGGCCAGAAAAGAACGACGATTCATGTGCTGAGCCATGGGGTGATCCTTGAAATGCGATCGAGAAAGAGCGAACAGCCTGTAGGGTGCGTCAAGCGCAGCGTAACGCACCGATGCGCAGCATCCCAACGGACCGGTGCGTTTCGCTGCGCTCCAAGCCCCCTACGAACGGGCCGAGGCATTCAACGTCACATCAGCATCGTGACTTCTTCGAGCGTCTGCAGGCGGGCATAGATGCTGACGACCTGGTGGGCGTCTTTGGCGGTCAGGTGCAGCGTGAGCGACTGGTGCCGACCGCTGGGGGTCTGCTTGATCTCGTGGCGAGGTTCGTACTGCAGCCGCATTTCCTCACGCACGACGGCGAACACTGCGACGCGGAACTCGTCGGAATTCGCTCCGATCACCTTCAGCGTGTACGGACCGGGAAACCGGTGGTTCTCTTCCAGTGCGGCGATGAAGTCTTCAACGGACACGGTCTGAGTCTCGATCAGTGGTCAGCCAGGCACGAAATCATTCAAGCCGCGGCTCTTGCGAGCCTCAAAAGCAATGAACTCTCTGTCGAAACCATCCGCACCGTTCACCTGGCAGCGGGGAATGACATTGATTTCAAAGCCCGCGCGGCCCGCGGCTCAGTATGCAACGGTTTGTTATCCAGCTCATTCGTTAGTAGAAGTCTTCGTCTGGATGTGATCGTCGATATTCATGTGCCTCACGGTTGGCGGATTCGTGTCTTGACAGTGAGAGTTGATTGTACGCCCAAAATCGCACTTCGCGATTTGGGTGCGACAGTTCTTGAACAAGCAGTGGAATGTGTTCAGGTAAATCCGCATCGCCGACCAGTTCCACAAGCTTAGCCCGCATGCAGGGATCGACTTCGGATTGAAGGATGCCAACAATTCGTGGGGCGTATCGAACTAGATTGTCGCCTTGCAGAGAATGGTAGCCGTCTTCGTATGTCATCGGATCGGTACTCCGAAGCATTGTGATCGACTCATCGAACTGCTCTGGTGTCATCGAACCTCTGCTGGATAACAACGTCTTTCGGTGATAGTGGACGAGGCTACGAGTCCTTCATTCGCCTGGTCAGTTCGGGACTCGTTGCCTCGTCTACTACGCCAGAATTGATTTCTGAAAACTCGCTTCTGGCTTTCGCCTGTGGTTTCGGATCAAACAGGCCGCTACTGCTCTACACATTCACGCCGCAGCACTTCTTGTACTTCTTGCCGCTGCCGCAGGGGCAGGGATCGTTGCGACCGACTTTGGGACCGTGTTGGCGGATCGGGGCGACGACCTGAATCTGTTCGCCGGGTTCCGGGCGGCGACCGCTCCCTGACGAGTCGCCATCGTCTGAGCCGGCAACGGCGCTGCCAGCGTCGACGTGCGTTGCGGCCTGCTGGCTCCAGAGTCCACCGGAGAACTGCTGCTGCTCGGTCTCCAGGCGGAAGATCGTGCTGGTGACCTGCTGGCCGATCCGGTCCCACATGGTCTCGAACGCAGCCCGGCCTTCGCGCTTGTATTCGACCTTCGGATCCTTCTGTGCGTAAGTCATCAGGCTGACGCTCGAACGCAGATGGTCCATGAAGTACAGGTGGTCCTTCCAGGACTGGTCGAGAATTTCGAGGATGACCGTTCGCTCGGCCTGCTTCAGTTCGGGGCGGTACTTCGCGTCGTAAGCTTCCAGAATCCGTTGCCGCACCGTGTCGCGGGCCGCTTCTTCGAGCCCGTCAGTCGACAGCTCGGCGTCGAATTCCGAGTTCGCCCATTCGATGACCGTCGCCAGTTTTTCCGGCGACGCTTTCTGCTCAGCGGTTTCCTCATCGTCTTCTTCATCAGTCGCAACGCCGAAGACGCCGTCGAGCCGGTCTTTGAGTTCGCCGATCGACCTCCAGCCGCGCGACATGTAAGCCTCGCTGCCTTCCAGCAGAGCCTTCTCCAGATCGGCCAGGCTGCCGGTCGCGTGTTCCGAACCGAGGTTCGCTCCCAGGCGGCGACTCGCCCATTCGATCAGGCCTTCGCGATCAAGCCGTGCTCCGCCGCCGTCCTGCACCGCGTAGCTCTGGAAGCCGATGCCAACCGGCAGCCGTACTTCCTTGTCGCGGTACATCTTCCGCACGCGATCCTGAATCAGCTCGGT
>JAPOLP010000748.1 GCA_029977045.1 Planctomycetota bacterium | reverse complement strand
TCTTCCGAATCTCATCGGGCGATCGCATCTTTTGGTCGGCGGGCGCGACACCGGGTTCAGCAGCCGAGCACCACTGCTCGAAGATCGAGATGTCGAACACGGTGTTGTAAACAAGCTGAAAGCGGGCATCGAAGACCTGAGCCTCGCCGACGCACAGAACCTTCGCGTCGGGCGGCAGGTTCATCTTGTTGATCGCCGCGATCGTCTTTGCACTGGTTTCGGCAAGCGCCCGAACGTCGTCGTAGTCGCCGAGCCAGGTGTTGAGCCCGCACAGTGCTGTCGAGATGAAACCCAGATTGAAGAGCACGCAGAACGCGACGATTCCGCCCGCTGCGTATCGCCATGTTCGTTCAGCGGTCCACCAGACCCCGACGCCGGCCAGTAGTGACACGACGGGAATCATCGGAATCCAGAACCGGTCGATCCGGTGCGTGAGCACCCACCAGCTCAGGAACAGAAACGCGACGTACAGCCACAGCCCGCCGATCAGTTTTCGTCGCCCGGCAACAAGCAGAGTCAGCGGAGCCAGCGCATAAAACATAGGGCTTAGCCAGTCGCTCTTCAGGGTGACGTCAAACAGCTTGACCAGCAGATCAAATGGTTGGTGATGCGGCGGGCCGTGCGCGGCTTTCCAGTTGGTTTCGAGCGTCGGTGTCCAGTCCGCTCCGTGAAAGACGCTGTTTGCCAGCGGGTAGACTGGGTTGCCGGTTTCGACCGCGTTCTTCAGCAGCCACGGTCCGACGGCCAGCAGGACGCCGATCGAGTAGATCACGCCAGCCTTCAGCATTCGACTGACGGGCGTTTCGCTCGTCGTCGCAGCGTCGTTCGACGTCTCTCCGGCTCGTTGCCACTCGAACCACAGCAGCGCCACGCCAAGCGGCATCACGACACTCAGGACGCCGGGGTACTTGCAGGCCATCGAACTGCCGGCGAAGAGGCCGGTCAGCAGCGTCAGTCGACGCCGTTCGCAGCCCAAGGCTTCGCGCGTCAGCAGCAGCGAGAACAGCGTCGCGGACAGATAGAACGTCAGTCCGCCTTCCGCGTACGCGATGATCGAAATCCGATAGGTCCACGGAGCGGTGACGTGGATCAGCGCTGCTGCCCAGGCAACTCGAACATCGAACCAGCGGCGAGCCACACAGAACACGGCCAGCCCCGTCGCCGGGGCGAACGTCATCAGAACGAGCTTGCCGGCGAGTGCTCCGACAAACCAGTCGCCACTCAGCACCATGCCCAGCAACGCGAACATCTCCGTCAGAAACGGAAAGCTCGTGTAGACGTTGTGCGGCAACCACGAAATGTGCCCCGCTTCGAACCACTCCTTCGGCCCCTGCAGGTGGTACTCCTTGACATCGAAGTCGGTCGACGGCAGCAGTGCCCCGAGCGCCATCGCGACAAGGAAGAGTACAATCACCGTCCCGACCAGCAATCTCGCGAGGACCGGAAAGGGGATCTGCCCTCGCAGCAGAACGTCGAACCAGTTGACCTGGCTGTTTTGTTTCGACGCAACCTTCGAGATGTCTGCGTTCGACGCATCTCGCTGTGATTTCAGCCGGTCGAGGCCGAACAGGCCAATTGCCACGAAGGCACTCAAGACAAGAACGCCGCGGAGTACGGAATCGGTCATCGCTCCCGGAACTGTCTGAGCGAGCAGACCGCAGCCGAGCGTCAGTAGCGACGTCGCCGAAATTCCAAGTCCGTACGCCAGGACGAGTTGCTCAAAAGCCTGCTCACGACGAATCCGCAGCATCCTGAGCAGCAGGCTGCCGATGCTGAGGGCTCCAACAATTATCAGCAGTCCCACCCCGATCGCGGGGATTCGTTGCGGAAAGAACCGCCAGCCTGCCGGTGATGCATCCGAAGCCTGCACCACGCAGTTCTGCAGCAGGACCGGCAGTTCGAGCCACAGGTCTCGACGATTGACCGGCGGCGTCCCGCTGTTCGGCAGGTCCAGCGAAAAGAAGACCGCCAGAAACGCCAGCACCCAGATCAGCGCAGCCGCGATCCGGAACGGTTGTCGTGTTTCGCAGGTTTCAGGTTCCGCGACCGCGGAAGCATTCGATTTCGACATGCGCGGGAGCGAGTTCCCGTAGGGTGCGTGGAGCGCAGCGTAACGCACCATCCAGCTCAAGGTGCGTTACGCTGCGCTCCACGCACCCTACAAACAATGTCGCCTTATAGCGTCTCAAAGATCGACCCGCCGTGCCAGGCGAAATCATCGCGTTCGGCAAGCCGGAGAACCTGGTTGTACTTCGCCAGCCGTTCACTGCGGGCGACAGAGCCGACTTTGAGCTGGCCGGCGCCCGTCGCAACCACCAGGTCGGCGATCGTGGCGTCTTCCGTTTCGCCGCTGCGGGCTGAGACGACCGGCCAGTAATCGTTGTCGATCGCCATTCGCAGCGCGGTCAGCGTTTCGCTGAGGGTGCCGATCTGGTTCAGCTTGATGAGCACCGAGTTCGCCGCCCACGTCTGGATGCCGCGCTGCAGGCGGTCGGGATTCGTGACGAAGAAGTCGTCCCCGATGAGCTGCACTCTGTCGCCGAGTCGCCGCGTCAGTTCGGCCCAACCGTCCCAGTCATCTTCCGCGAGGCCGTCTTCGATGCTGATAATCGGGTAGCGGTCGCACCAGCCGGCCAGCAGGTCGATTACGTCCGACGAGCTGAGCTGCTCGTCGCCGGTCGCCTTGAGCCGGTACGTACTGGACTCCGCATCAAAGAAGTGCGAGCTGGCGACGTCGAGTCCGATCGAAACGTCCTCGCCGGGCCGCAGACCGCACTGTTCGATCGCGTCGACGACGACCGACAGAGCCTGCTCGTTCGACGTCAGCTTCGGACCGAAGCCGCCCTCGTCGCCGACGAGCACGCCTTCAAAACCGAGTTCCGTCAGCCGCCGCCCGACCTGCCAGTAAACGGTGACGATCCAGTCGAAGGCCTCACGATACGACGCGGCTCCGACAGGCAGAATCAGGTAATCCTGAAAGTCGAGGTTCCCGCCAGCGTGCTTGCCGCCGGAAATCATGTTAACCATCGGCAGCGGCAGACTCGGCTGGCCGAGTTTCGTCGTGCGGATTCGGTCCGACTTCGGCGACGCGGCAACGCGCGACCAGACGGCGGCGAACTGATCGACTGGTTCGATCGACTTCGCTTCTGCCGCCGCGTAGGCACAGGCAAGGGACGCGCCGAGGATCGCGTTCGCTCCGAGCCGCGACTTGTTCGGCGTGCCGTCGAGTTCCCGCAGCCGATCGTCGATTGCGGTCTGATCGTCGGCATCGAGCCCGGTCAGTGTGGCGGCGATTTCGCCGTTGACGTTCGCAACCGCTGTCCGCACGCCGAGGCCGCTGAGCCGCGAGGCGTCACCGTCTCGCAGTTCGAGAGCTTCAAACTGACCGGTGCTGGCGCCGCTGGGCACGATCGCGCGTCCAGAACGCGAACCTTCGCAGGTGACTTCGACCTCGACCGTCGGACGTCCGCGGCTGTCGAACACCTCGCGGCCATAAACCCGAGTGATGCGGGAACCAGTCATTGATTGCTCTCTGAACTTCTTCGGGGAATCGGTCTCGGTGGAATGCGGCGTCGGCGCAGCATCGCGTAGGCGGCGATCAGCAGTTTCCGCCAGGTCGGCAGCGAAACACGCCGCGAGTAAACGTCGAACTGCCGCCTCTGAATCTCAGTCAGCAGGCCGCCGTAAATCCGGATCATGGCTGCAAGGATCGGCTG
>JAPOLP010001209.1 GCA_029977045.1 Planctomycetota bacterium | reverse complement strand
AGTGCCCGACGATCTCTTTCTCCGGCACCAGCACCTTGTAAATGCGCTCGCCGACCGAGCCAGTGTTGACGCCAGCCGCGCTGGTCTTGCCGGTCTGCACTTTGATTTCAATCCAGCGGCACGGCGTCGTTTCGCCTCGGTACTCGGCGTCTTCTTTGCCGACCGACTTGATCGTGACGTGCTTGACCCATTCGATGGTCATGTTGCCTTCCGCCGATTCCGGACGGGCTTCGATCTGCGAAACCGTGCCTTCGTAGCGAATCCATTCGCCGTCCTGTTCCGGAAGCTTCCAGATCAGCCCCTGGGCCTGCGCGGAGGCCAGCGGAGCAACAAGACAGACGGCTGCGGCAATCAGAGTTGAGCGAAACATGGCAGTCACGATCCGGGGAGAAAAGGTCCGTTGAAACCTGTTTGACCAGAAGCGGTCAGTCTGCCGAGCCGCACTCGCGGAAACAACCGGATTCGTTATCCCGGCGGCCAATCGCCGCGGCCTGGCGCTGTCAGACTGTCAGAACAGGTGAGGGTGCCAGAATCCGCGAGGGCGGAAAACTCAGCGCGACACGACACCGCAACCCGTGCTGCCTCACCCGAACATCCTCTCCATGACCAGATAGCCCGCCTGGTCGTAGCCCAGCGACGAGTACGTCTGCTGAGCTCGCCCGTTTTCGTTCTCGACATACAACCGGATGCCGACGACGCCTGGCGTCTGGCGGGCAAGTTCTTCCAGGTGGTTCGACAGCGAGCTGAACACGCCGCGCCGCCGGAAGTCGGAATGCACGAAGACGCTCTGAATCCACCAGATGTCTCCGTTCCGCCAGTCGCTCCACTCGAATGTGTGCATGATCTGACCGACAACCTGGCCGTCGATTTCGGCAACGAAGTAACGACCGCGCGACGGCATCTCCAGCAGCGACTGCACGCCCTGACGAACTGTGTCGTCGTCGAGCTTCTTGCCTTCGGTTTCCGCCGCCAACTGGCAGTTGAAGTCGGCAATCACGGCTGCGTCGGCGATCTCAGCCGGGCGAATACGAACCGTATCGAGTGAGTCGATCATAAGAAGACTTTCAGGT
>JAPOLP010000529.1 GCA_029977045.1 Planctomycetota bacterium | reverse complement strand
GGCATTCACGCAGGACGCGACCACCGAGGACTCATCAGTCTCTCCTGTGGCGTACGAAGCTGACGAGTCCCGTTATCTGCTGCCGGATTCGTATCCGGTTCCGCCTGAGCTA
The DNA here is from genome assembly GCA_029977045.1 of Planctomycetota bacterium. Lineage (GTDB taxonomy): Bacteria > Planctomycetota > Planctomycetia > Planctomycetales > Planctomycetaceae > JAPOLP01. The sequence goes on along the minus strand of JAPOLP010000529.1, from coordinate 4,766 downwards.
TTGAATGTCGACCTGTCGAAGCAGACGCCGGAAGACACTCAGGCGAAAAGCTGGGGTTGCATGGCGTGTCACAAGGAGACGCACGAGCCGCATATGGCCGACACAGTCCAGCTCGGCTGCACCGACTGCCACGGCGGGAATGCGAATACGACGATGAAGGAGATCGGGCACGTGTCTCCGAAGTTTCCGGATGCCTGGTGCTCGTCGGCGAACCCGATCCGCAGTTACACACTGCTGAATCATGAGAAGCCGGAGTTCATTCGCTTCGTCAATCCCGGCGACCTGCGGATTGCTCACATGAGCTGCGGCACGGCGGGTTGCCATCCGACGGAAACGCTGCAGGTCAAGAAGAGCATGATGACTCACGGCTGCATGTTGTGGGGAGCGGCTCTGTACAACAACGGGGCCGTCACGCATAAGTGGGCTCGCTACGGCGAGAGTTACTCGATGAACGGCACGCCACAGCGCGTGCAGACCGTGCCGCAGCCGACTCGCTTCGAACAGGACTACAAGGGCGTGTTGCCCTTCCTGCAGCCGCTGCCGCGATTCCAGACGACGCACCCAAGTAACATCCTGCGAACGTTTGAACGCGGCGGTCGCTTTGCTCCGGAGATCGGAATCCCGGAACGCACCGAGGAACCCGGCCGACCGCGGCAGCGTTCGAGTAACCGCGGCTTCGGAACGCTCAACCGAACGGACCCTGTGTTCGTCGGCCTGCAGAAGACGCGGCTGCTCGACCCGACGCTGAACTTCATCGGCACCAACGACCATCCGGGCGACTATCGCCAGAGCGGCTGCACGGCGTGCCACGTCATCTATGCGAACGATCGCTCGCCGGTGCATTCCGGTCCGTACGCGAAGTACGGCAACCGCGGCAAAGCGGCGTCTGAAGTCGACGACTTCGTCAAAGGTCTCGACCCGACGATTCCGAAGGATGAATCCGGGCACCCGATCACTCACCGCTTTACGACGGCGATCCCGACCAGCCAGTGCATGATCTGCCACATGCATCCCGGTACGACGGTGATGAACTCCTACCTCGGCTACATGTGGCAGGACCAGGACACCGATGGCGAGCATCTCTACGCTGGCGATGTGGAGAAGCCGTCCGCTGAGGAGTTCGTCCGGCGTCAGATGTCGAACCCCAACGACATCGACATCAAGATGAAGACGACCGACTACGAGTTCCTGGCGGACATCATCGAACTCAACCCGCAGCTCAAGCACACGCTGGCCGACTTCCACGGTCACGGCTGGGCGTACCGGGCCGTGTTCAAGAAGGATCGCGAAGGCACGCTGCTGAACCATCGCGGCGAACCCCTGCAGGATGTCACACCGCAGCAGAAGATGCTGGGCGTCAAGGTTCCAGAAGTTCACAAGGAGCTGTATCGCAACCGCGACTGGGTCTCACCGAACGAGGAAGAACTCGCCCGCGTGCAGAAACTGGAAATGGCACTCGAAGAGATGCAGGGCAGCGTGCCAGTTCACATGCTCGACATCCATCTCGAAAAAGGGATGCACTGCGTCGATTGCCACTTCGTGCAGGACAGCCACGGCGACACGAAGCTGTATGGCGAGGTCCGGGCCGCCGTCGAAATCACCTGCACCGACTGCCACGGCACAGTGAGCGAGTACGCGCCGCTGCTGACCTCAGGGCCGGCCGCCAAAGGTAACGTCTGGAAGGGCATGATCACCGAACGCGAGGGTCGCGACGAAGTCAAAGACGTTGGCCGCAACCTCGCCGCCATGCGGACTCCGTTTGGCAAACGCCGTTTTGAAACGCTGCCAGACGGGACCGTCGTGCAGAACTCGATGGTCGAAGGCGATCTGTCGTGGAAGGTGACTCAGGTCAAGGACACGATCTCGCCGACGCACCCCGACTACAACGCACTGTCCGCTCTGTCGAAGACGATCCGCTTCAAGGAGAACGGCGACAAGTTCGACTGGGAATGGGGCGACGTGCCGGATGATCCGACGAAGTGTGCGCACTCGATCCAGGAGATGAACTGCATTACCTGCCACTCGTCCTGGAACCCGAGCTGCTTCGGCTGCCATCTGCCGCAGAAAGCCGACAAGAAGATGGCCGACCTGCATAACGAAGGCGACCTGACGAAGAACTACACGGCGTACTGCTTCCAGACGCTGCGCGACGACGTCTACATGCTCGCGAAGGATGGCAACGTGACCGGCAATCGGATCAACCCGGTCCGATCCGCCTGCGCGATCCACGTCAGCTCGTACAACTCGAATCGCGAATCGATCTACTACCAGCAGCAGACGATCTCCGGCGAAGGCATGAGCGGCATCGCGTTCAGCACAAACGTGCCACACACCGTTCGCGGCAAGGGCGAGACCAAGCTCTGTGGCGACTGTCATCTGTCCGGCGACGAGGACAACAACGCGATCATGTCGCAGCTGCTGATGCTCGGCACGAAGTACACCAACTGGATGGGCCGCTACGTCTGGATCGCCGCTGGCGAGCACGGCGTCTGGTCGCCTGTCGTGCAGGAACGAGGTGAACCACAGGCCGTCATCGGCAGCACGCTGCACAGTAACGCTTATCCGGAAGAGTACGCCGAGCACGTCGCTCGCGGCGGCCAGCTCGAAACCGCGTACGAACATCCCGGACTCGACATCGCCGACAACATCTTCCACCCGAAGATGCACCACAACATTCTCAACCTGCAGCATCGCGGCGAGTATCTGTACGCGGCGTGTGGCGAAGCGGGCTTCCGCATCTTCGATATCGCGTTTACCGACAGCAAAGCGTTTGCCGAGCGGTACACGACGGCTCCCGTCTCGCCGCTGGGTCAGAAGTTCTACGTCCGCACGGAAGGCATCTGCACCGACGTTGCTTCACCAACGACGATCGCGCCGGACCCGACGCGAACCCACGATCCGGCGAACTTCGAGGCCGCTGTCCCGCTGCAGTACGCGTTTCTCTACGTGACCGATACCTGCGAAGGGCTGATTCTGGTCCTCGCCGGCACGCTGCTCGATGGCAACCCGAACAACAACTTCATCAAGAAGGACGTCGTCTTTAACCCGGACGGCATCCTCAACGGTGCTCGCCGGGTTTCGATGTACGGCAAGTACGCCTGGATCTCGTGCGACGCCGGCATTGTCATCGTCGACGTTTCCGACCACCTGAATCTGCGCGTCGTCAAGGTGCTGCCCGAAGGTGACTTCCTGCACGAACCGGGCGGCGTCGAGTTTCAGTTCCGCTACGCATTCGTGTGCGACCACGACGGCGTCAAGGTGCTCGACGTTACCAACCCGGAAGACCCGCAGCCGGCAGGCGGCATCGAGATTGAAGACGTCCACAACATCTACGTCGCTCGAACCTACGCGTACGTCGCGGCGGGGCATCAGGGACTGGTCATCCTCGACGTGAAGAATCCCCGCGAGCCGAAGGTCGATCAAATCTACAACGCCGACGGCTGCATCAACGATCTGCACGACGTGAAGCTGGCGATCACGTACGTCACCGAATTCGCTTACCTGGCGGACGGACACAACGGAATGCACGTCGTGCAGCTGACGGGGCCGGACACTCCAGGCAACGACGGCTTCTCACCGCGACCGACGCCACAGCTTGTCGCCAGCTTCAAGATTCCGCACGAAGGCCACGCCCTCGCACTGGCCGAGGCCGTCGAACGCGACCGAGCCGTCGACGAAGCCGGCAACCAGATCGCGGTCTTCGGACGAGTGGGAGCCCGGCCATTGAATCTCGAAGAGATGCAGAAGCTGTACCTGCTGCCGGGCACCGGCACGACACCCGGTAAGCTGCCCCCCGTCCCGTGGCACGTCCGAGATCCGCGCCGCAACTACGGCATCGAAGACCGTCGCCAGCGGGAAATCGAACTGCATAAGACAGTCGAAGAACTCTACGGACCGACGAAATTGAGGTCCGGGCAGTAAACCGGGATCTTTCCGCTGCATTGTCTGCCACGCGCATCCACATGCCTGTGATGTGCTGAATCCACCCGTCAGTGGAATCTGTCAGGTCGGTCCGCCTGTACTGATGGAATCGCACTGCCAGTCGCAAGTTCGCCATAGAGGTCGCAGACGTACTGAGAGTCGTCGCGGCATAAATCTGTGCGCTGTATTCTCGCAACGCCTGCGGGGCAATCCCTCCTGCTGCTGATCGCCAGTGGAAGGGCGTGCCTGAAGGGTCTTCGAGCGTCCCCTGCTCGCCGAGCGCAGACTGACCGAGCCGTGCCCACTGGCTGGAGCCTTCCGGGGCGGCATCACGTATCCACTCCTGAGATCCGTGTGATCGGCAGTCGAGATCCCGTTTCCCGGAGCCACTCGGCATGTCTGAATCCAGAAAAGACGCTCACGTTTCGCCAGAACCAGTGAAGTGGGTTCATGTCTGGCGCGAAGAGCTTGAGCAGATCAAGAAGCGACGCCGCATGGTCCAGCCGGACCATGATGAGAAGACATCAGCGGAAACGAAGGCCGACAGCAACGGGGGCCAATCAGAGACTTCTGGACGGAACCCCAATGAGTCTCTGGATGAGGTGACCCAGTGCGCTCTGGATCTCAATCTCGTCGGACTTGCTTTTTCAGGAGGTGGCATTCGCAGCGCGACGTTCAACCTGGGGATCCTGCAGGGGCTCGCAGCAGGGCCAGCGCGCACTTTGGGCAGGGGAGGCAGGCTGGATGGCTGGCGCTCTTTTGTGGTGCGTGCTACAAGCTCGTGAGTGGTGCGTCAGCATGAGGCTGGCGTCGCAGTGACTCACGGAGGCGAATATGGCTGATGC
>JAPOLP010000385.1 GCA_029977045.1 Planctomycetota bacterium | reverse complement strand
GATCGACAGCGACGAATCGAGAATCAAGGCCTGAGCATCGTCCAGATACTTCTGTCGCATGTGCTCGATCGTCCGCAGGTTGTGCGGCATCCGGGCGAGGATCTGCGTCTTCTCCAGACCTTCAGTGACCGACACCTTGATCGTCCGGTCGAACGGCAGATCGGTGCGGTACACCTGCGTCAGGACGTCGAGCGTCGACTTCATCGCGTACTCGCACTCGAGCAGTTCGCGACGGAATCGCTTGCGAGTCACCTCGATCTTCTTCGCGAGGCTGATCTCTTCCTCGCGAGTCAGCAGCGGAATCTCGCCCATCTGGGTCAGGTACATGCGGATCGGGTCTTCGATCTTACGCGCACTGCCCTCGTTCATTTCAAAGTCGACGCCGGCAATCGGCTTGAGCTTCGCCTGGCGGCGTTTGATCTCATACCGCTGCTCGTCGTCCTCGGAAGCGACGATCTCAATCCCCAGCTCGTCGATATACATCAGCAGGTGGTCGAGCTTCTCCGGGCTGACGGCTTCGTCCGGCAGGTAGTTGTTGACCTGCGAGAACGTCAGGTGTCCCTGGTCGCGACCGAGCTGAATCATTTCATCAAGGTGTTCGTCGACTGTTCGCACGAGCTGATTCCTTAAGAAGGGAAGCTTTCGAGACCGCGACAGATGCCGCCGCCTCAACTCTGTTGTCAACTGCCGGACTCTCAACCGCAGACGGCGTGCCTACTGCTGAGAGAACCGCTTGCGGTGAAAGGCCGCAATCTGCTGCAGCTTGGCGATGGCGTCCTGCTTGTCATCGCCCGCCGCCTGACGCGTTAGAGCCGCCTGGTGCGACAGCTCTTCGCGTCTCCACTTCATCCGGTCGAGAAGCTGCTGATACAGCCCTCCGCCCTCGGCCTCCGTGTCGAGCAGTTTCCGTTCGACTCCCTTCAAGCGAGCTTCGTCCGACAGCCAGATGGCCAGCGACTTCAGCTCGTTACTTTCCATCTCCAGCGTGACGCGATCGAACGTCGGGATTTCGCCGAGTTCCACCACGTCAAAAATGAACTCCACCAGCAGTCGCAGGTGAGGGTTCAGAAAGTCATCCGGCCCGACATGCAACCGCGTGTCTTCGGCCAACTGTGGCTCCGTCAGCAGCACTTCGATCAGTTCCGCTTCCAGCCGGTCGTCCTTCGACAGTGGCCGCCGGTGAAACTCGATCTTCTGTTCCGGCTGAGGCGTTTCGGTCCCGCCTGACTCCGTTCGCTCGACCCGTTGCACAGGCCGTGCCGAGCGTTGCTCCTGACTGCGTGCCCGCTGCAACTGGCTGCGGACCGTCGCTTCCTGCATCCTCAACCGAGTGGCCAGCCGCCCGAGAATCAGATCCTCGCGAGCCGTTCCCCGCAGGCCAGGCACGCCAGCCAGCAGAGTCGTCATTTCGTTGAGAACCCGCTCCTGAGCATCGACGCTCTCGATACCCGTCTTTTTGATCTCGTAGTCGAGCCGGAACTCCCAGGCTTCCGGGGCCTGATCAACCAGCGACTCGAACACCTGTGGCCCGTTTGATTTGAGAAACTCGTCCGGGTCCTTGCCGTCCGGCAGAGTCAGAACACGAAGGTCAACGCTCTGCCCGAGCAGCATTCCAACCGCCCGAGCTGCCGCATCCTGGCCCGCATTGTCCGAGTCGTACGTGAGGATGATCTTCGGTGCGAACGCTTTAAGACGCTGGCACTGCAGGTCCGTCAGAGCTGTCCCCATTCCCGCGACGACGTTGCGGATTCCGGCCTGATGGCAGGCAACGCAATCGGCATACCCCTCGACGACGACGATCGACCCGCGATCCTTGATGGCATCGCGGGCGTACGGCAGGCCGTACAGGACTCGGCTCTTGTGGAAAACAATTGAATCACTGCTGTTAAAATATTTTCCGCCCCGCTCCTTGTGACCGGGGATGAGACGTCCCCCGAAAGCAACAGTGCGTTTCCTTTCGTCGTGGATCGGCCACAAAACGCGATCAACGAAATAATCGGAGTATCCCGGACGGTCGTCCTGATTGCGGATCAGCCGGGCCTCAAGCAACGCCTCCATCGAGAACTGGCCGCGAGCCCGACGCTGAATCCAGTCCCAGTCTTCCGGGTGGTAGCCAATGCGGAACAGGTCGATCGTTTCTGCCGAGTAACCTCGGCTGGCGATGTAGTCCCGAGCGTCTTTTGAAGCCGGGTCTGACTTGAATGCCTGGTGAAACTGCAGCTCGGCCCATTTCAACGCGGCGAGGACTTCTTCCTTCTTCGCCTGCTGCTGCACCTGTTTATCGGAGCGGTTCGGAATCTCCAGATGCGCCCGCTCGGCGAGAATTCTTAGAGCGTCAAAGAAGCCGACGTTTTCCCGCTTCTGCACCCAGCTGAAGACGTCGCCGCCCTCGTTGCAGACCCAGCAGCGGAAGCTCTGCCGATCGGGGTAGACCCGCATCGACGGGTTGTTGTCGTCGTGAAACGGGCAGAGGGCCTGAAACTCGCGACCGCCAGCAATCGGCTGCAACGTCAGCGATTCACCGATCAGAGAGACAATCTCTGTCCGGGAGCGAACCAGTTCTTTGAAATCGCTGGACAGCTCCACCACCGGCGATCCTGCTCCCGCGAGCACGCGGCAGGCTGGCTGTCTCAACCTGCAGACTCACATCTGCAGCCGGACAGTGCCCGCGTCGACGCTCGACTTGAAAACTGACTGGAAACCGAAAAACGCTGTTTTGAGCGAGGCCAGCCAACCTGGCCGCCTCACCGCCGGAAAAACACCTGAACACAAAACCGCTTGACGGCATCAGGTTCAAGGCTCGCCAGCACACGTTCGGCCGCTTCGCTGCGTCAGTTTTCGGGCAGAGTCCCTTCCGCCACGCCGAACACTTCATTCTACGACGCTGGGCCGACCGGTCAAACAGATGCTGGCCAGGTTGCGTCAACAGCTGAGACTGCAACTCTTTATTCCTAAACACCTTCCAACTCTCACCGATCGCGCAGTCTGTTCCTGACCGGGTAAGTTTGCCCGCTCGGAAAACTCATCCCAAAGGCCGCAGCCGCAACAGAATAATGCGATCGTATCGACTGTAGCGGACACCTGGGTGTCGCGCGCACGTGACTTGACCACATATGCCGATTGAGAGTTCGTCGCCCGGCGTGTCCCTGGCCAGTTTTCCCGAATATCGCAGTCCCCCGCCGGTCCGTTAGAGCTGCACCGCGAGATTCGCAGACCAGCGGGAACGCTCGGCGAACCGCTGCGTCAAACCGCGAAAACACCGGTTGTCGTACGTCCGGCAATTCCGATATCAATGTCCAACGTGAGCCGCACCGGAAATCCCCGCAGCGGTTCCCTCTCTCGACGGCGCCGTTGGAACCTGGAGCCAGCAGCAGTGATCAACCACTCGGTACATCTCGCCAAAGGGCTCGGAAGCCCGTCCAAAGGCCGCCTGTCGCGCTGGCGGGCCGCGGCGCACCGAATTCTTAGAAAGTCGAACGACTACAAAGGAATCTCCGACGACGAACTGCTGAATCTTGGCAAGGACGTTCGCTGGCGAGCGAAAACCGGACTCCCGCTCCACACTCTGCTGGAAGAGACATTTGCACTCGGCATCGAAGCCTCGCGCCGCACGACCGGCATGGAGCACTACCCCGTTCAGATCATGGGCGGCATGGCGATCTTCGAGGGCGGCATCGCCGAACTGCAGACCGGCGAAGGCAAGACGCTGACCGCAACACTCCCGACGCTGCTGCGAGCACTTCCCGGCAAGGGTGCACACGTCGTCACGGTCAACGACTACCTCGCCGAACGTGATGCCGCCGAAATGGCACCGATCTACCGAGCCCTCGGCATGACCAGTGGCTGCATCCTGACGCCGATGGAGACCGACGAGCGGCGCGACAATTACGCCTGCGACATCACCTACGGCACCGCAAAGGAATTCGGCTTCGACCTGCTCCGCGACCGTCTGCGACAGGGAGTCACCGCCGGCGGCCAGAAGCGGCACACGATGTTTACTGCAGCGTCCGGTGGCGAAACTCCGGTCCAGCGTGGCCACTACTCGGTCCTGATCGACGAAGCGGACAGTATCCTGATCGACGAAGCGCGAACGCCGCTGATCATCGGCCTGACACTGCCCAACGACGCCGCGACCGTCAGCCTGTTCCGCTGGTGTCACCGAGCGGTCTCGCATCTTGAAGCCAACGTCGACTTCGTTTACGAGCCCGAACGTCGCTCGGCCTACCTGACCGACCAGGGCTGCCGTAAGGTCCTGTTGCTGGGCAAGCCGGCTCTGATTGACGCGATCGATACCGAACGCATCTACAAACACGTCGAGCAGGCACTCACAGCGAAGTTCGCCTTCCTGCGTGACCGCGACTACGTCGTCGTCGACAACGAAATCATGATCGTCGACGAAGGCACCGGGCGAATCATGGACGGTCGCAAATGGCAGGACGGCCTGCACCAGTCGATCGAGGCCAAGGAACTGGTCCCGATCACCGCAGCCTCGGGTGAAGCCGCCCGCATCACCGTGCAGAACTTCTTCAAGCTGTACTCGCACATCGGCGGCATGACCGGCACCGTAGTCCAGTGTGCCAGCGAGATCAAAAAGGTCTACGGGCTGAAGGTCACCGCGGTCCCGACTCATCGTCCGTGCATCCGCAAGGCTCTGCCGACGCGCGTCTTCGCGACGAACGAGGCGAAGCGCCGCGCGATCATCGACTCGATCGACGAACTGGTGAAAGCGAACCGAGCGATCCTGGTCGGTACACCATCGGTCGACGCTTCCGAAGCACTCGGCCAGATGCTCCGTGACCGCGGCATCAAGCACAAAATCCTCAACGCTAAGTACCCGGAAGAGGAAGCCGCGATCGTCGCGAAGGCTGGCGACTGCGGCAAAGTGACCGTCGCCACGAACATGGCCGGCCGCGGAACAGACATCAAACTGTCGGACGAACTCAAGAAAGCCGGCGGCCTGCACGTCATCGCGACCGAGATGCACTCGTCAAAACGCATCGACCGTCAGCTCATCGGTCGTGCCGCCCGCCAGGGAGACCCCGGCAGCTATGAGTTCTTCCTGAGTCTCGAAGACGAACTGCTCCGCTGCCTGACGCCCGAGAAGCACCGCTCGGTGATCGGCAAGGCGTTCCCGAACCGCTTCGGCGAACTCGCCCGCACCTGGCTGCGATTCTTTAACAAGACGCAGCGGTATCTCGAAAAGATGCACTACAAGCAGCGGCGCGACATGCTGAAGCAGGACAAGCAGCGGACCGAAAGCTACCGCCGCATGGGCCTCGACCCGTGTCTCGAACTGACCGAGAGCTAAGAGAACAGGCTCTCGATACCAGCACGAAGCGCAAGCGAGTGAACTGCGCCACGTCACACACTCTTCACTCGATTGCGCTTCGTGCTGGTATCAATCGGGCATCTGTTTGCGTCCACTTCTCAGGCTGATCCGAGAGTTGCGACGCATTCTGAACTGCGTCACATTGAGTTCTGCCTGCCGGTGTCAGAATGCAGAACGGAACCACCTCTGCCAGAGTGCGTTCCTCTGTGATCGAGCTGTCCCCATTTCCCTCACGATTTGCCGCTCCAGAGACCAGCCATGCCCGACGGAAACACCAGCCGCCGCGACTTCCTTAAGAAGTCGGCCATCGCTGCCGCCGCGACGGCAGTTCCAGCATCTGCGTCCGCAGAGCAGACGACTGAAACAATCGAGTCGAAGTTTCAGCCCGAAGAACTCTGGCGCGACCGCATGACGGCGCCCGACGACGGCAGGAAACTCGGCTGGTTCGTCGATTCGCGGCGCTGCTTCGGCTGCCATGCCTGCGAGGTCAGTTGCAAAGCTGAGAACGACGTGCCGCTGGGGAACTTCATTCGGCAGACGTTTTACAAAGACGTAGGCGAGTACCCGCAGGTCGCCCGCATGTTCCTGCCGATGGCGTGCCAGCACT
>JAPOLP010001177.1 GCA_029977045.1 Planctomycetota bacterium | reverse complement strand
GCATCAGCCATATTCGCCTCCGTGAGTCACTGCGACGCCAGCCTCATGCTGACGCACCACTCACGAGCTTGTAGCACGCACCACAAAAGAGCGCCAGCCATCCAGCCTGCCTCCCCTGCCCAAAGTGCGCGCTGGCCCTGGGTCTGAGCTGGTCCGGATCTGCAAATTGCCAGCCGGCGGCGAGTCTGCGTCTGATCAGTCGTTGCGGGACTTGCGTTGCCATTCGGCTCCCTGCCGTGGTTAGAATGCCGCCCCTGCCCTTTGAACTTCCCACCTGACGCTGTCTCCCCTTTGTCACTGTTTCTAATCGGCACCAGCGAGTTTGGTGAGTTTTCGCCGAACGTCCTGCCGTTACTGAAACAGTGAAACTCCCTGCCGGCTCAACCCACCTTCCAGGCATGTCCCGCGAACTTCTGTCAGCCCGCTGTCCGAAGTGCGGCTTCCGTTTCAAAGTCGAACGGAAGTTTGCCGGTCGTGTCACGCGCTGCCCGCAGCCGGAGTGCTCTCTGAAGCTGCGTCTGCCGGAAGCCGCTACCGACCAGTCGCAGCAGCGCCCCAGTCAGGAGCAGCCGCAGCCGGTGCGGAAGACCCGATCGAGAAAACGCACCGGGGCACAGGCCGCGCAGCGACGGACGGTCAAGAGGAACCGGACACAGGTGACTCGACGATTCTCTGGGAATCAGCGCTGGCTGCTGGGGATCGGGATCGGTTCGATGATTCTCGCGGCGGCGTTTTTCATCTTCGCGCCGTCGCCGGAGACATCACCGATCGTCAGCAGCGTTGGGGTTTCGGTCGTCGCTGCTGAGGAACCGCCTCCGCCGGATCTGTTCCGCCAGGACATGCTGCCGTTCATCAAACAGTTCTGCAGCGACTGCCACAACGCGGATGATCCGCAGGGCGGGCTGGACTTCTCGAAGTACGCCGAAGCGACCTCGCGGGACATCATCAAAGGCAAGGCTCGCGAGCACTGGCAGACGGTGCTCGCGATGCTCGAAACCGGAGCGATGCCGCCGAAGGATGCCGAACAGCCGCCGAAAGAGCAGCTCGACAAACTGGTCCCGTGGCTCGAAAGCACTCTGTACAACCTGGACTGCGACCTGATCGCCGATCCGGGCCGCGTCACGATCCGGCGTCTCAACCGAGCTGAGTACAACAACACGGTTCGCGACCTGCTGGGCGTCGACTTCAAACCGGCGGACAGCTTCCCGTCGGACGACGTCGGTTACGGCTTCGACAATATCGGCGACGTGCTGTCACTCTCGCCGCTGCTGCTGGAGAAGTATCTCGACGCTGCCGAAGCCGTCGCTCGAGGCGCGCTGCCGGTCTACACGGCGAAAGGTCGCCCCCGCCGCTTCGAGAAGAATGATCTCAGGAACGAAGCCAAATTCAGCCTCGGCGGCGAGTTCTGGTCGATGCCCTGGAGCGGCGAGCTGTACTTCACCTTCGACGCGAAGTTCGACGGCGACTACGAGTTCGCCATCCGCGCCCGTGAAGACACCGCCGGCGACGAGTCGGCAAAGATGGAGCTGCGTCTCGACGGCAAAGCGGCGAAGACGTTTACCGTGGCCGGCCGAAGGCCGACGCTGCATGAAACGACGCTGCCACTGAAGAAAGGCGAGCACCGGATCGGGGTCGCGTTCACCAACGACTTCTACAAAGAAGGCGTCGGCGATCGAAACCTGCACGTCGCGCATGTGGAAATCGTGCAGCCGCTGAACCGCGAACAACTCGGCGGATTCATCCTCGACTG
>JAPOLP010000589.1 GCA_029977045.1 Planctomycetota bacterium | reverse complement strand
GTAACCAAGCGTGATCGGGTCGCTAACAAGTGAGTGCAGGCCATCATTCCAGACTGAGCTTTCAGTCGGCACAACTTCCTTGACGAGGTCGTGACCAGAGAGTTCTGGGCTCTTACGGGCCTTCTCGACCAGCGAATCGTTGTCGAGGTCCTCGGTCGACAGGACGCCGGTCATCGCTCCGTGAACCCGGATGCGGCGGACGAGAGCCCGCGTATCGATGCCCTCAATGCCGAGCACTCCGTTCTCAGCGAGGTACTCGTCGAGCGACTTTCGCGAACGGTAGTTGCTCTCGTGCCGGCAGAGTTCTTTGACGACAAAGCCTCGCAGCGACAGGCCCTTGCTTTCAACGTCTTCCGGACTGATCCCGTAGTTCCCGATCAGCGGGTAGGTCATAGTAACGATCTGCCCGGTGTAGGACGGATCCGTCAGGATTTCCTGGTAGCCGGTCATGCTCGTGTTGAAGCAGACCTCGCCGTAAACCTCACCGGAAGCACCAAATGCTCGTCCCTCGAAGACCGTTCCATCGACCAGGGCGAGTTTTGCAGGGCGACTCATTCTTGCAGACCGTCAGCGTCAAAAGTGAACTAATAAGGGAGCCAGCACAGCGGATTGGCGGCTCGCAGACGGAAATGGCTTTTAGCAGACGCACCGCGCAAAAAGAAGAGACCGGCCCAAAGGACCGGTCTCATTTGAATTCGGATCGACTGATACGGAAACGCTGAGCAATTGCCTATGCCTCGGCGGGCAGCGGCTGCACCTGACGCAGGACGAAGTTGCTGAAGCGGATCGAATCGCCGATTTCCTCGGTCATGTTCGAGAACAGCTCACCAATGATCTGGTGAAACCGACCGGCCTTGACTGAGTAGAAATTGTGCTTGCCGTCGCGGCGAACGTCGGCCAGTCCGGAATCCCGCAACAGAGCGAGATGATGGCTGACGGCTGGCTGGCTCTGGCACAGACGCTCACAGAGAGCAGTCACATGCAGCTCGCCCTCGCGTACCAGGTACAGCAGAATTCGCAGCCGCGTCTCATCAGCCAGCAGTTTGAATACCTGAAGCAGCTCGCGTTCGAACGCGCCGGGCAATCCCGTCGGAGCAACCTGCGGAGTATCCACGGTGTCGGGGCAGGCGGTGATCATGATTTCTGCTTTCTGGAGATGTGTCCTGACATGCCTATTGCGGCCCCGTCACCACAGGCTCGAGAACCGAGCCGGGTACGCACGAAGAAACTCGTTCGCTGGAACCGACCTGCAGGTTGCTGAGAAGCGGCAACTCCGGAGCGTAAAACTACCGTCGAACCGTTCTCCGCATCAGGAAAGTGAATGGATAGGTGACGTTCCGAAGAACGCCGTTTCGTCGATCGACGAAGCCCCGAAACGTGATGTGCTGCGAGAATCCGCTGCGTCCGAGGCATCAGAAATTGAGCCCGGATTATGTGAACGCAGAAAAGAGGCGTCAATCAGGAGATTAGGGATTCGCCCAATCTTGCGCCAAACGGTCAGTTCGTGAGGAGTGCCGAAGATTCGCAGCCGGCCCTTTTCGGCAATGGTCGATCAGAAGCTCGACCGTCACTTTCAGAAAGTAGCGACCGCACGGGACGCTGTCGGTTACGACGGTCTTGCGGCTGAGAAGCCGTCGTTCCAGAATGCCCGCCCAGCGGAAAGAGGAGTCCGCCAGGCCGGCCCTGTTCGATGCCGGATCGCTCAACGACTGACATTGCTCAACGAACGATGCGGCGCCCACACGGGCCGGACGGGATCAATCGAGGTGGAGACACGATTCGTTCTGGAGCCCGTCTGGAGCTGGCCGCTCGTCACACTGGTGGCGATCGCCCTGCCCTTGCTGGTTCTGGCGACGTACCCGCCGCGAGTTCAACACCTGCCTGTGTCGACGCGTCGCTTTCTGATCGGCCTGCGACTGTTCGCCGCAGCCCTGCTGGTCATCGCGATGTTGCGACCGGAAATTCTGTTCATCGAGCGGGAAGACTCGCAGACAACGTTTGCCGTGCTGACAGATGCCAGCCGCAGCATGACGACTCCCGACGGCCCCGGCGGAATCACTCGTCGCCAGGCAGTGCTGCAGCGTCTGGCCGCCAGCAGTGAGCAGTTTGAAAAACTCAGCGAACTGACAACGATTCGGTACTTCGACTTCGACGGTGAACTGCGAGCAATCGACGCAGCACCCGCAGTTGGCAATCCAAACGCTGAAACCGCCGCCGGTGAGCAGACCGCGATCGGTCACACGCTCGAATCACTCGAACAGGCACTGCAGGGCGAGCGGCTGCTGGGAACGTTGATCCTGACTGACGGTGCCCACCGCGCGCTGCCTCCCGTCGACAGTGACCCACGCTCAGCAGCGACACGGCTGGCCCAGGTTCCCGTGCCGCTGTTTCCTGTTCCGTTCGGAGCGTCTGCTGTCACCGACAGTTCGCTGAACATCGCGGTCGAGGATCTGACCGTCAGCCCGGTTGTGTCCGTTAAGAATGTCGTCCCTGTCAGCGCCAAGATTCAGGTGGAAGGAGCCCCGGATCAGGAGTTCGCGGTTCAACTGCTCGTCGAGGACCGCAGCGGACGACCAACGAACGAGGACGGCGAACTGAAAATCCCGCCTGCCGGCAGCGGTGCCCGACCGAGTGTTCGCATCAAGGCGACGCGCAGCCGGCAGACCATTCCGGTCGATCTGTCGTACATCCCGGACATCCCTGGCGAGTTTCGCATCGCCGTCCGCGTCACACCGCTCGACGGAGAAGTCAAGACTACCGACAACGAGCGTCAGACGCTGGTCACTGTCCGCAAGGGCGGCATCAGCGTCGCCTACTTTGATACGGCACGAGACGAGCAGCTCTACATTCGGCAGGTGAACTCGTCGCAGCAGATCCAGCTCGACTATTTCTGGGCACGCGTCGGTGACTTCCAGAAGCTGTCGCAAATTGAGCCTGATCTGTTTATCGAGGGCCGGTACGACGTCTACATCATTGGCGACGTCCCCGCTGAGGCGTTCGGCGAGGAAAATCTGCGACAACTTTCACGGCGAGTCGACGAGGGCTCCGGCCTGCTGATGACCGGCGGCTTCTACAGTTTCGGAGCGGGCGGATACGGAGCACCGCCGCACGACCAACTCGAACCACTACTGCCCGTTCTCGTGAAATCTCAGGAGACAGCCGCCGCGGGCAAAGTCGACGAGAGCCTGCAGATCGACCGCGAACTGCAGATGCTTCCCACCGAGGCCGGGCTGCGGCACTTCGTCATGCGGCTATCGACGCAGGACAACCTGGCGACCTGGCAGAAGCTGCCACCGCTCTTTGGAGCGATGAAGCTTCAACGTCGCAACGCTCTGGTCGACGTGCTGGCAAAGAGCGACGACGGAACGCCGCTGCTTTTCGCGCTGAGCCGGGGAAACTCACGCGTGATGGCGTTTGCCGGCGACACAACCTGGCGCTGGTACACGCACCATCCCGACGATTTTCGCACCGAACATCAGCGGTTCTGGCGACAGATCATCCTCTGGCTGGCTAGCAAGGAACTGGAATCCGATCAGCCGGTCTGGGTGCAGGTCGACCCTCGCAACTTCGATCCGGGATCAAAAGTGCCGATCGAACTCGGTGTGCGGGACAACGACGGCCAGCCGGTTACGGATGCTGAAGTCAAGGTCCGGCTGACAACGCCGGACGGGACAGACCGTGACCTCGCCGCGTTGCGATCCGGAGACCGCTGGCTCGCCGATTTCAACGAGACTCAGGAACCGGGCATTTACCGTATCGCTGTGACCGCGTCCCGAGACGGACAGTCCATCCCTGCCATCGCGACAACACGGTTCATGGTCGACGCTCGCGATCTTGAACTCGACAACCCCGCCGCCGACCCGGCGCTGCTGCAGGATCTGGCTCTGGCCACTGGTGGCCGAGTCATTGCCCCCGAGCAGCTCGACGAGTTTCTGCAGGAACTGATCGATCACGACGCCACTCAGCTCGAAGACAAACGAGTGACCCGTCTGACTCTGTGGGACAACTGGCCGTTTCTTCTCGTATTTGTTCTGTCGATTTCGGCAGAGTGGTTCGTACGCAAACGCCGCGGACTGGTCTGACCAGTGGATTTACCCGTCGCTTCGCAGTGTTTAGAAACAGGACGTTTAGAAACAGAGCCGAATCGAAACCGGGAAATCCTATTGTGAACTGAAGCCACCCGGCTTCCTTGTTGAGCTGCTGCCAACGGGATTCGTGATGAACGACACACACGATCAATCGCCCAACGATGATCGCGATCCACTCGACGTGCTGGCGGACGAATTCGCCGAGCGGCTGCGAGCGGGAGAATTCCCTTCGATCGAATCATATGCAGCCGAGCATCCCGAAATCGCCGACGAGATTCGCGACCTGTTCCCCTCAATCGAAATGATCGAGAGACTGAGCGCGAACGAGCACGAGCGTCTCAGCGGCGGCTTTCGCAAACAGCCACCGAGCCCCGCTCCCAGGACACTCGGCGACTTCGACATCGTCCGCGAAATCGGTCGTGGTGGAATG
>JAPOLP010000021.1 GCA_029977045.1 Planctomycetota bacterium | reverse complement strand
CGGCTGAATGAACTCGGCAATCGGACGGTCCTCAATAAACACCGCGTCGAACAGCAGCAGCGGTTCGAGCAGCATCTGCAGGCCGGCGGGGTGCTGGCTGTCGAGGCTGAAGTAACGCTGCATCTGCGGGTCCGGAGCGGCTCCGAGTACATTCTCAAGCTGCATCCACTGAGCCGGGAACGAATCGAGGAACCGCTCGATCCGACGATCGGCCATCATTCGGTCGATCGTCCGCCGCAGCGTTTCCGGTTGTGAAAGTTCTCCTCGGCCAGCCAGTTCGAGCAGTTCGCCATCCGGCCCGCTGCCCCACAGACAGAACGACAGCCGACTGGCCAGTGCGAACGGGTCGTCTTTCTCTTCGCCGGTCGATCGATACAGAAACAGCGGCGACGACAACGCGGCGGACGCGACTTTCTTCATCGCGTCAGTAAACGACAGCCCCTGCTGTGTCTTTGCTGTGACATAGCTGGCGTAACGGTCGAGCGTTTCATCATCAACAGGCCGCCGGAATGTCAGCGTCAGAAACGACGACAGACGCTTTCGTACTTCAGCCGCGACGTCGGCATCGGCAGGCGGAGCGGCGAAGAAATCGTTCCAAACGCCGACGGTCTGCTCGTTGAAGTCAGGGCTGTCGACGATCGACACACTGAGCCGCAGGAACGCATCCAGCAGCAGCGGCGAAAGCGTCAACTGGTTCGCCTGGTTATCGAAGCCATGCGACGCTCGCAGGTCTTTCGGAAACGCGACGACGTCTTTCAATCCTGGTTCTGGTTCCAGCGAATGCGACGCCACGCTGACCCGGTCGGGCATTCGTCCTTCGGCGGTCGCGAGATAGTCGCTGTGCCGAGTCATCAGCTTTTCCGGCAGGCTGAAGACGTCTCGATTGAGCTGAAAGATATCGCGAACCGCGTTGTTGTACTGAAAGCGGTTCAGTCGCCGGACGGGCAACCGCTCAGTCGATTTGCCAGCCGTCGCGCCGCGCAGTGACTGTTTCAGCGTGCTCAGCAGCCGTGCTCGCACACCCTCGGCAAGCGGCGTCTCACCTTCGGGCGGCATGTCGTTCGCATCGATGACGTCGATCAGCTCTTTGATCAGCGCCGGTTGTTCGAGGAACTGCTTCGCGTTCGAGACTGCCTGCAGGTTGACCTTGCCGTTGGCCTCGCCATTGCCATGACAAGCGACGCAGTGCTGTTGAAACAGCGGCGCGAGGAAGCTGTCGAAATCGTTGGCGCGGCAGTTCGCATTCGATGCAGCAAGAACAACGACAAACAGCGCGAACCACCAGCCGGTGGCGAAGCGAATCAACATGGCGGGCACCTCAACTACGTCCACAGGTCGGAGATGACGCCGTTGCTGTCGGCGAAGCTGTCGATTTCCAGGCCCATCAGCTGAGCCAGCGTCAGCCACAGGTTCGAGTTCAGCGTGCCGCTCTTGCACTTGATGAACCGGCCCTGCTTGATCTGGCCCTGGCCGCGGCCGGCGATGATCAGCGGCAGGTCGAAGTACTGGTGCGTCGCGCCGTCGCCCAGCCCGGCTCCGTACGACACCAGCGAGTTGTCCAGCAGTGAGCTGCCGTCGGACTCTTTGATCTGCTTCATCCGCGTCAGCAGGTAGGCGAACTGCTGCATGTGGAAGTCGTCGATCTTCTGCAGCGACTTGTAGCCGTCGCCCTTCTGGTTGTGCGTCATGCTGTGGTGGTTGACCGCGCTGTCGAAGACGCCCTCGTACAGCATCGGAGCGTCCCAGCGTTCGGGGCCGATCATGAACGTCGCGACGTTCGTGATGCCCATCTGCAGTGCCATCAGCATGAGGTCGGCCTGCAGCCGGATGTACTCGCCACGCGGCAGCACTTCTTCTTTGGGCACCTTGACGTCGGCTCCGGCCAGCAGCTTCTGGAGTTTCTGCATCCGGACTTCGATGTTCCGGATCATCTCCATGAATTCGTCGAGCGTCTGCCGGTCGTCGTGCGGCAGCCGTCGCGACAGTGTTTTCGCATCGGCCAGTACGAGGTCCGTGACGTCCGCGATGTGTGCCCGGTAGCTGTCGGCCATGAACAGCCGGTCGTAGAGCTTCTGCGGATCCTTGATCGACGGCGCAATCTTGTCCTCGCCGTACCACGAGATATTGTCGAAGTAGATGTCTTCCTTGCCGGCCCGGAATCCGTTGCAACTGATCTCCAGCGTGCGGAAGACCGTCGAATGCCCGACGTGATCGCCGATGACCTGGTCGAGGCTGCGACCGTTCGGATGCCGCATCCCGCGTTCGGCAGCCTGCTCGGGCGAAATGCTGGTAAGGTAGCACGAAGCTCCCTGAGCATGGACGTCCTGCCCGTTCTTGAACGTTCTGTCGAGCCCCGTGACGAGCGACACATCCGCCAGGTGCTCCTGCAGTGGCTGCAGCGTCTGAGTCGGCACGAGCGGATAGATGCCGGGCACGTTCTCGATGCGTGTCTCTTTCTTGATCTTGTCCGCATTAAACCCGCCGACAAACCCCGGCAGCTCACCCTCTTCCTCGCCAGGAAAGAAGCAGCGGCGCACGATCCCGTTGGGGATGTAAACGATGACCAGCTTTTTGCTGGGCCGGACCGCCGCCTCAGTGCCGTCCGTAGTGGACGCGAGCGACTGAAGAAACGGCAGAGCGACCATCGCCCCGTTGGCTCGTAGAAAAGTTCGGCGAGTGATATTCATGGCGAGTTGTTGTGTGTCAGGCGGGTTTGATGCGCGGAGTTGAGTGCTGCGTGAGCCGTTCAGTGATCGACCCGAGTGCGAGCAGCCAAGGCTACCAGAATCGCGGACATGACGCGCCGGCAAGGTTCAGCATCACGGTTCTGCTTCGAGTTCGGGAGCACCTGTCTGTGTGTTGGCTAGTCCGTCAGAGCGGACCAGCATCCAGCACGCGGCGGCGAGAAAATAGAGCACGCCAAACAGGACGAGGACGGCGTTCCAGCTGTTTCCACCAGACAAGTCGAGAAGCTTCGGTGACTCGTCGACCAGGCGGCGAAACGAGGGAACCACCCACGGCAGCAGGCCAGCTCCGAAGTTGCCGATCATGTTCATCGTGCTGAAAACCGGCGCGACGTGCTGGCCGCCAAAGTCCATTGTTGAGGCATATGCGCACGGCCCGGCCATTCCGGCGAAGAACGCTCCTCCGCCGATGACCAGTGCGGCAACCGTTGCGTCCTCGACGAACCACGCGGAGAGAACCAGGCCCGCGCAGATCGCGAGACTCACTCCTGCCAGGCCGGCTCGCGACAGCCACTGCCGATTGGTTGTTCTCAGCAGCCAGTCGGAAACGACGCCTCCCGTCAGCGACGCAGCGACCGTCGCCAGCAAAGGGACGGAAGCCAGCCAGCCGGAGGTCGCAGTCGAGACACCTCGCGTTTCCTGCAGGTACGTGGGGAACCAGCTCGTGAAAAACGCGTAAGCCGCCGCGCGAAAGAACTGCTGACCGCAGATCATCCACAGCGTGACGCTGCCGATCATGGGCAGCCAGGGAACCGGAACTTTCGCGGTTGTTCCAACCGGTTTGGCTTCCTGATGCGAGTCCAGGCCGCGTGTGATCAGTTCGAGTTCGTGTTCGTCGACGGCAGGGTGCTCGGCAGGTGTATCTCGAAACCAGACGAAGAAGCCCGCCGCCCAGATGACTCCCGGTACGGCATACAGAACGAAGACTGCTCGCCACGAAAGCCCGAGCTCGAGCAGTTCGCCAGTGATCGCTGCTCCCAACGCCGCGCCGACCGACATCGCGGCTCCGAGAATTCCGCTGGCCAGAGCCCGCTCCGTCTTCGGATACCATTTTGAGATCGATAGTGCTGAGCACGGAAACAGTCCGGCCTGAGCAACTCCGCCAAGCAGCCGACCTGCCAGAAGGAGCGAGTAACCATACGCCGCTGCCATGAACGCTGACGCTCCTGACAGGGCAAGCGAGAAGTACGTCAACGCTCGACGCGAACCAACGGCCTGCCCGAACGTGCCGCCCGGAATCTGAGCCAGTGCGTACGACCAGAAAAACGCAGGGCCCAGAATGAAGCCCATCTGATCTTCAGTCAGGCCGATGTCCTCGCGGATCGTCTTCTCGGCGACGCTGATCGACGTTCGGCAGACGTACGCAATCGCGGCAGCGGCGGCCAGCCAGACGGACAACTGAAATCGGACCGGAAGAAGTTTCATGAGTTGCCGTCTTCAAGTGCCGGTCGAACCAGAAAGAAAAACTGGCGGCAGATGCATCCAGTTCCGCGAATCGATGCCGCATCCTGACACGCGGCAGGCCACCGCCGCAACTTTGTGACAACTCTCAGTGGATCTGGATGTCGAGTTGCGACTCTTGTGAACTGCGCAACACAAAACCCCGCTCGGCATCAGCTGCCGAACGGGGTTTCTGTGCGGAATGGTTGCAGGTTGTCAGTCGATCAAAGGATCACTGAACGCGGAGAAACGAGATGCCGCTGCCGGTGTTCAGCGCGGCTCCGGTGTAGCTGTTCGAGTAGACGGCTCCGGCACCGCGATAGACCGTCGTCGGGTAGGCACCCCATGTTGAATAAGTCGTTCCCAGCGTGCCGAGAGTTGCCGCGTTCGGAGCGACGTTCGTGCAGGCCGCAGCTGGTGCCAGCGTTGTGACCGGTGCGGCAAATGTCGTCACGCCGGTCGGAGCCGCGAACGTCGTCGGGGCCGCGAACGTCGTCGGAGCGGAAAGTACGGAGACGCCTGAGACAACGCCGGTCGTTCCCAGGCCCTGCACCGACAGAGCGGATGCCGAGTTCACGGTCGGGACAACGGTAGTTCCCAACGGAACCAGATAACGCCGAACGACGACGCGGGAAGCTGTCGCGGTCGTCGCGGCAGCCTGCCCGCAGACGTCCGCCGCCTGAACCGCCTGGCCACAGGCATCGACCGCCCTGACCGAAGCTTTTCCGGACCCGGACTCCAGGCTCTCAATTCGTCGTTCGAGATTCGCAATCCGAGTTCGCAGGTCTTCGATCCGCAAACTGTCGTTTCCTGGGTTCGAGCCGGTGTCGCCGGGAAACAGGTTGTCGCTTCCTGTCGCCTGTCCCAGGGCAACGCCAAGACACAGCGTCATGGCAAGCATTGAGGTGAAGTTCTTCATGGCAGTCTCTCTCTATCTCGGGTGACGCGACCGCGTCCGGGCGGGCCGGGACCAGTCGAAATCCTGAACGGCGACATGATGTCATATTGCGCAGGATTGTCAAGATGCGCAGATTGCAATGGTTTGAGAGAGAGTTACGGCTGTCGAGTTGCGACGGACCGCGATGCCCGGATGCGGATCGGGCATTAGCCGATGAAGAGCAGATTGTTCAGGAGTTCGGTGATTTTCAGCGAACCGGTTTTCTGTTCGATCACGTTGTCGAAATGGGTGAAGTGGCACTTCGAGATCAGCACCGTCGTCTCTCGCCGCTCAAGCAGGTAGTCGGCAAATCCGTCGAACGTTCCGGCTTCCGCGAAGTGGGTCATCAGCCGTCGGAATAGCTTGGGAAAGATCGGAGCATTGTCCGTCACCAGCGTTGCGTCAGTCGGGTCGCTGATTTTCAGGTTGCCCGATCGGTCAGTCTTCCAGACGCCTCGCTTGCGGCGTTGAGCGTTTTGAGCAGCCCGCGAGAACGCGTCGCGGAGATCGTAAAACAGGCCCGAGTAGAACGTCGGGTAGGCGTGCCCCTCGGCCAAAAGCTTGTAGTTCAGGCTGCGTCTGAGTTGTTTGGTTGTGAACCTGACTTCGGCACCGTCGTCGAAGGGGCACTTGCCGGCAAAGGCGAACGCGACCGGTCGGCGGTACCGCTCGGTCGTTCGCGACAGGATGTAGCCCGGCGTGCCGTCGTCGGATGACTTCACCGAATAATGGCTTGGCGTCCAGACGACGTTTCGGATTCCGACAAGATCAAGCAACCGGTCGGTGGCTGCGTAGGCGAGTGCCTGCGGCTGGTGCCAGTTCTTCGTGCCAGCCCGGTAGTGAGTTTCCAGAGCGTCGATGCCTTCGAGACGAAGCTGAGCCATGCCGGCTTTCGTCAGGTTGACTGCCGGGCCTTCGAGCAGTTTCCACTTGTCGCCGTCAGCGGCTTTGAACTTGATCGAGTCTCCATCGGGAGAGAAACCGGTTGCGTGAAAGGTTCCCTGGATCGCGTGAAACGGCATGACGAACTCCTGCTGCTTTGACTTCGCCGCTGCAGGTAGCGCAGCGTCCGAAGTCTGACCCGGAAGTGAGGCTCCGCCGAAACTGTGAACAGCGATCTGCCCTGATAGATGATCAGTTTATACAGGCGTTTCTGGCCAGTCGGGAGTGACAGACGTGTCGATCTCACCAGCCTGCCAGAGTTCGTCGAAACGCTGCTTCAGGCCGGGCAGGTGTTTTGCGTTCGCGACCTGCACCCAGTCGCGAATCAGGGGGACGCGTTCCTCGGAGGTAAGCTGCCAGTCGAGATCGAGCTGCCGCAGCTTCCAGGTCAGGTGATGCAGACAGACTCCTAGAGCGACTGAGATGTTGAAGCTCTCCGCGAAGCCGTGCATTGGAATCTGCATGACATGGTCGGCCATCTCGCGGACGAGCGGCGACGCGCCGAACTTCTCGTTGCCGAAGATGAGAGCTGTCGGCTGCGAAATATCGTAAGTCTCCAGGTCGCAGTCCGGTTCGTGCGGGCTGGTCATCACGATCTGGAAGCCGGCGTCCTTGAGGCCCTGCAGGCACGGTCGAGTGTTCTCGTCGAGATCGCGGTGCCGGTGCAGCGTCAGCCACTGCGGAGCACCGCGCGCGATGTCGCGGTGAGCCTCGAACTGGTTCTGATTCTCGACGATGTGGACATCCTGCAGCCCGAAGCAATCGCATGTTCGCAGGCAGGCACTCGCGTTGTGCGGCTTGTTGAGATCTTCGAGGACGACTGTCAGATGCCGCGTTCGATTGAACAGGACTTCCGGCAGCAGTGACCGCCGGTGCTCAGACATAAAGCTCGCGAGATACGCGCACAGATAAGCGTCGTAATCGGGCTCGGACACAGCTGCAGAGACTCCCGTTGAGAATTCGGTGACACCCGACAAACGTCAGATCATCGGTTCGGCACGTTTGACGAGTTGCAGCGTGAAGCCCCACGGGTCGCGAACGAATGCCATGCTGTCCCCGCCTGGCAGCGGAGTGACACCCCCCTCGGCGGTTCCTCCGGCAGCCACCAGACGTTGCAGGTCGGCCTCGATGTCATCCGACACGAATGCCAGATGCACAGCTGCCGGGCTGAGCTGGGGGAAGTTGAGAGCTTCGGCCTTCGTGTTGCCGTAAATCTCGATCATCGTCGACCCGGCTGAGTCGACCAGAAAGTGTGCCCACGGAGCTTCCATCACGCGGCGTTTGACCTCGAACCCAAGGTGCTCGACATACCACCTCGCCATCTCAAGCGGGTCCTGGACATTGAAAGCGACATGTTCGACTCGCACGCTGCTGACTCCTGTTGAAGGGTTCTCGTTTGCCGAGAGATCGGCCTCGATCGTTGATCGGGAAATGTAGGCGTTTCAGCAAGTGCTTTGCGAGGCGGCGAAGCTCTGCTGGTCCGGTCTGCTGGAGAAGAAGATCGGCCACTGCTACGTTTCGACGTCTGAGCTCCGCGGCACGCGGATTGACTTCTGCCCTTGCCCCGGTTGTGCGTCAATGTTGTCTGGTGATCCTGATGCCGCAGATCTGGAGAATGTTGTGAATCGTCCGCTGATGAGAATCTTGTCTGCTGTTCTTCTCGTGCTCGGAATTCCGGCACTCGCCCAGGCAGTTGACGAGAAGCCGTCGAAGCCGAACGTGCTGTTTCTGATTTGTGACGACCTGAACTGCGACCTCGCCTGCTATGGGCACTCGCAGGTGAAGTCGCCGAATATTGATCGGCTGGCGGCGAGCGGAGTGCGGTTTGATCGGGCTTACTGCCAGTATCCGCTATGCGGGCCGAGTCGGGCGTCGTTTATGGCGGGGATGTATCCCGATCAGACGCTCGTCCAGCGGAACGCGATTTACATTCGCGAGCACGTTCCAAACGTGAAGACTCTCTCGCAGATGTTCCGCGATGCCGACTACACGGCGACGCGGATCGGCAAGATTTATCACTACAACGTGCCGCTGCACATTGGCACCAGCGGCCACGACGATCCGTTTTCGTGGGACTTCACGTTCAACCCGCGTGGTCGGGATCGCTGGAAGGAAGAACGCATCTTCAGCCTCGTGCCCGGACAGTACGGTGGCACGCTGAGCTGGCTGGCGGATGACGGTTCGGATACCGAGCAGACGGATGGGATCGCTGCGGCACTCGCCGTTGAGCAACTGAAGAAGTACGCGGCTGAGGACACGCCGTTTTATCTGGCTGTCGGCCTGTACCGGCCTCACACGCCGTACGTGGCGCCGAAGAAGTACTTCGACATGTACCCGCTCGATTCGATCAAAGTGCCGTCGGTGCCTGATGGCTATCTCGACACGATTCCGAAACCGGCGGTCCAGTCGATTCGCCGCAAGAAGGATCAGATTGAACTGGCCGACGATCTGGCTCGCCAGGCAATTCAGGCTTACTACGCGTCGATCACGTTTGCCGACGCTCAGCTGGGGATCATCCTCAACGCGCTGAAAGAGACGGGCCTGGACGAGAACACCATCGTGCTGTTTACGTCAGACCATGGCTACCACATGGGCGAGCATGGTCACTGGCAGAAGACGACGTTGTTTGAAAACGCCGCTCGTGTCCCGCTGATCATCTCGGGGCCAGGCGTCAAAGCGACCGGTCAGGTCAGTACATCACCCGCCGAGATGACAGACTTCTACCCGACGCTGGGTGAGCTGTGTGGACTGAAACCACCGGCAAGTGTTTCAGGCGTGAGCCTTGTTCCGGCACTCAAGTTCGCTGGCGCGACACCGCGAACAAGTGCGCTGACTCAATACGCGAACGGCTACAGTGTCCGCACCTCGCGGTATCGCTACACCGAATGGGGCGATGAGGGAGCACTCGGCAACGAGCTGTACGATCATGCGAGCGATCCGGCGGAGATGACGAATCTCGCCAGTCGTCCTGAGTCGGCAAAACTGGTCGAAGAGCTGTCGACGTTGCTGAGGCAACGAATCGCTGCAGCGAAGACTCCGCCGAAAGGCGTCACGCAGATCGAGTTCGAGAATCGCCGCCGCGTGCCAAAGTAAGGCAGGCTCAGGAATGGTTGAATAGAAGGGAACGAAGCTAACGAAGACCATTTTGACTGGCCTTCGTTAGCTTCGTTCCCTTTTGTTTCAGAATTCTCCATCTGCCGGATAGAACCTGCCGGCGTTCAATTTGGCGATCTCGACGATTGCTTACGCTCTGCAACTTCGATTTGACCACCACGCTCATTCTGGCTCTACGAGGTCGTTCGCGAGTGTTCTCAGAACCTCAGGTGCTCGGCGAGCCAGGTGACGACGCGCCAGTCCATCCAGCGGCGGAAGGCAGGATCGGCGGGGCGGCTGAGGTAGCCGAGATGGCCTCCGTGGCTGGTGATCTCGACCTGGACTCCGGCGACTGCAGGAAGTTCGCGGAACGACCTGACGGGAATCAAAGGGTCGTCGTCGGCGGTGACGATCAGCGTTGGTACGTCGATGTCAGGGACAAACTGCGCTGCGCTGCTTTTCGAGTAGTAGTGCTCGACGCTGTCGAAGCCCGACGCTGGTGCGGTGTACTGGTCGTCGAATTCGCGAAGCGTGCGCGGCGGCCAGTTACCAACCGGGCGCGGCGCATCGGGGAAACTCTGCAGCCGCTGTTCGACCTGCGGTAGCAGCAGCTTTGTGAAGTGGCGGTCGTAGATTCGGTTGAAGCCGCGCTGCAGAGCCTGCGAACACAGTTCGAGGTCGATCGGCGGGTTCACGGCGACGGCACACGCGAGGTAGTTCGGTCGACGGCCAGAGCGACCGTCCTCGCCCAGCATCTTGAGCAGCATGTTGCCGCTGAGCGAGAACCCGGCGATGCCGCCCAGAGACCCCGGACACAGGCGACTGGCGGCATCGAAGGCAGCGTGAACATCGTCGGAGCGGCCTGCGTGATAGGGGAGCCTTGCCTGCTCGGTCGCGGCTCCTGATCCCCGGTGATCCAGTCGGAAAACCCGGACACCCCGATCGGCAAGCTGGCCGGCGATCCGCACCATGTAGTTGCTGCCGTGACAACCCGCGAGGCCGTGCATCAGGATGGCGAACGGGCTGCCTGGCCCCCAGGTCGAAGGGCAGTCGTCGTGCAGGACCAGAACGTCGCCATCAGGAAGCTCAACAACGTGCCGCCGCGCCGAATAGCGCCGCTTTTCACTCGGCAGGAAGTAGCCCAGCAGAGTATGCCGATGGCCACCTCCCGTGAGGAGCAAAGGACGCAGTCTGGCTTCGACAGGATGATCCACTGGGGGCACTTTCTGACACGAGGGTTTGATTGGCTGCTTGACGAACGCTGCTCAGACTACGCTGCAACACGCATCGGCAACCAGCCAACCTCTAAAGGCATGTCTTTCGACGGGTTTTTAATGATTCTGTGACACATCATTCTGTCGATGACGATGCTCACTGAATCATGAGTGACGGAAACATTCAGGACGGGCAGTGATGACTGAAGAAATTTTTGACGTCGTTGACGAGAACGATGACGTTGTCGGGCAACTGCCTCGGTCGCAGGTTCACGCTCGCGGGTTGCTGCACCGGGCGGTCAGCATTTTCGTGTTCAATTCGAGCGGCCAGTTGCTGTTGCAAATGCGAACTCCAACGAAGGACGAGTATCCGAACTGCTACACGTCGTCGGCGTCCGGCCATCTGAGTGCCGGCGAGGATTACGACGACGCTGCGCCACGGGAACTCGAAGAGGAACTTGGAGTCGCGTCGCCGCTGACTCGGCTGGCGAAATTCCCCGGCGGCCCGGAGACGGCGAACGAATTCACCGTGCTCTACGAAACGGTGACCGACGAGCCGCTAACGTTTGATCCGGAAGAAATCGCAGCGGGCGAGTTTCTGAGCCTGGGCGAGATCAGCGATCGGCTGGCTGCTCGTCCCGAAGACTTCACGCCGCCATTTCGAACCTTGTTTCGCTGGTACGTCGAAAACCGGCGTCGGTCATGAGCGTCGCGGCGGACGCATTCCGCCGGGGGGCGTCGGCTTTTGCTGGTCTGCCTGTTCCGCTTCCTGCTTTGCTTTGAGCCGCTGCTTGCGACCGTAGATGTAAACGGCGATCAGCAGCGTGACGGAAACAGCGACGAACTTCGTAAACCAGACTACGAACTCCTCAAGGAGTGACATCCAGAGGCTCTCTCATTCAAGGACGGCACGAGCGGTCATCTCAAAGTGCATCGTGTCGAACGAGAAGCCGAATGTCGACAGCCAGTCTGGAATCGGCTGGTTGAGGCTGGGATTGGACTGGTTGACCAGCGGGAAGCACAGCGTGACGACGACTTCACCCGCGACCGGCGCGTCGCCCTGTTGAGTGCAGCCAGCGTTCTGATTCGCGAAGTCGCCGCGATGATACTCCGTCTGGTCATAGACGATGTTCAGGTAGGCGTTGATGCGGTTCGCGTTGTCATTCACGCCGTTCTGGCGGATTTCGATGTTGTGGATCGCCAGGAAACGGTCCATTTCGAGGGCGATTCGGTCGGCAATGTCGTCGTCGCCTGATGGATCGTAGTCTGCGGCCGCGTTCGTGTTTTCGGGCAGTCCGGCGAAGTCGAGGGCGCCTTCGCGGGCTCCTTCGATGACGGCTGCCGTCGCACTCTGAATCAGCAGGGCCAGGAACCCGAACTGAAAAATCGCCAGGAACGAAATGAACAGGACGGGCATCGCAAGAATGAACTCGAGGATGACCGCACCGACGCGTGCATGTTGGTGTCGTCCGGAAACTGCGCAGCTCCGCCGGGAAGCTGCGTGGAGCTTCCAGACTTGCCTGCCATTTCGTCGACGTTCAGAAACCATCTGCGGTTACCGGCTTGCACTGTTAACTACAGGAAACAGCCCGAGTCTGCGCGATGACAGTCGGGTAGCGCTCAAATGACAGAGCGCCAGTCCTACGTGTTAATTGCGTTGATCGCGTTCGCCAGGTCGACCAGCTCGTTGACCAGAGCCGTTCGTACCGACGCCAGGCCCACGATGACGCCGATGCCGACGATCGACAGTAGCAGGAGATACTCGACGAAGATCGACCCCTTTAGGCGACGAGGCTTCTTCATCCACTGTTTTTTGAGGTTTTGCAACACGGTGTCCGGTCCCAGATCAGTCGCGTCGCAGCCCGCTT
The DNA here is from genome assembly GCA_029977045.1 of Planctomycetota bacterium. Lineage (GTDB taxonomy): Bacteria > Planctomycetota > Planctomycetia > Planctomycetales > Planctomycetaceae > JAPOLP01. The sequence continues at coordinate 5,307 of JAPOLP010000021.1, read as the reverse complement.
CCTGCGGTGCGCTGCGACCAGTTTTACGCACTGGAGTCATTCCTGAACCGACTCCGCTGCCATTCCACGCAACGGCAGCCAGTCCTGGAGTTATTCAAAAGCAACCCGTGTGCCGCCTTTGGGCAGGCCGGGAAACACTGTCCAGCGAGGTACCCCGGGATCGAGCTGAAGGTCCGCGCCGAGCTGACTGACCTGTCGAATCTGACTGGCAAAGTCGGGCAGATCGCGCAGGAACAAGGCAGCCTGATCATCGCGGTAGACACTCACCCAGTCCGCCCGTGTATCGAGATACCGAGTCGTTCCCGCCCTGACAGGCAGCAGGGCAATCTCTGTCGGGAAGTCGTCGATCAGCGGGCAGACCTGCGGAAGTTCATCGCCAGCCTTGTGAAAGTCGATCAGCTTCTGTTCGATTTCCGCCGGATAAACGGTTCGATAGCGGCCATCGAATGCGACGCGGGATTCAGGAAACAAGTGCCAGATCGCGAACTGTCCCCAGCCGTAATCGGTGACCAGGTTGCCGTTCACATCCAGTTGCTGCATCACGGTGAGGGCGCGTGTCGGCATTCCGGGCACGTAGCTGCGATTTTCAACGGCAATCTGCCACGGAGCGACGCCGTGCTTCCACAGGTCCAGTGACGTCTGCACCTGCAGGCCGATCAGGAACACGCTGACGGCTGCGACCCCTGCACGCTGTTTCCAGAGATTCTCCAGTCCTGACCAGCGCTGCCGCAGCAGCGGGAAGAGTCGCTGGAGAGCGTCCTCAACCTGACCTGGCAAGAGCACCATCACGGCGATGCAGAGCAGGGCGACGTGTCTAAGGTGGCTGACTGCCTGCCAGCCGATGACGAGCAGCACGACGAAATCAATCAGCGACCGTCGTCGGGAAAAGACAAACGTGAAGGCGGCGATGCCGAACGGCACCGCGAGCACGGGAGACGGTCCCACTGACCAGACAGGTCGCCATTCGCGGACAAGCTGCGTCGTCCAGAGGTGCTCCCACAGCATCGCGTGCAGATTCCACCCGTACGGATTGACGAACGTCGCGGCCAGCGTCAGCAGCGACACGACAGTCATTTGACGAGCTGCTGGAATCGTTGAACTGTCGGCGAACGCGCGGATCAGTGCTCCGATGCTGTAAATGGCGAGCACCCCAATTCCCGCCAGAAAACCGCCGTGATGATTCACCCAGGCGGCCATGATCAGCGGGATCGCGTACAGCCAGCGAGCCGGAGACTCACCGCGCGAACCCGATGCAGAGCCGGTCTGCTGCCACCACTTCTGGAGAATGAACAGATACGCCGCGAAACAGAAGAACGTCGTAACCTGTGGCCTGACAAAGACGACGAAGTCGGACAGGCACTCGGCCCCGATCACCAGCAGCAGCGTCGCCGTCGCGAGACCTGCCCCAGCACGACGATTTGCGGCCAGTACGAACAGCAGAACTCCGGTCACCAGAGCGTTCCGCCACAGAATCAGGCCGAAGCCTCCGAGCAGTCGCCACGCGACGCCGAACTCGTACTCGCTGGCCCACTCGTGATTGATCCACCTGCCGCCGGGCACGGTGTAGCTGAACGGGTCGGCTCGTTCGGTCAGCACGCCAAGATCAATCGCCCGGAGACCGTACAGCGTGTGCCCCCAGAGGTCGGGATCCGCAACCGTCAACGCGGAAAGAAACAGCACGCAGACCAGCCAGACGAGCAGCGTCAGTGGAGAGCCCAGTCTCGGCAGTTCATCGTGTGTCAAAGTTGGCCCTCGGATAAATCAGGCGTCGAGCGAGTCTCACGTCGCTTGTTTTATCTGACAGCTCGCGGGCGATGGTCAACGCGACTGCGTCACTCGGCAATTTACGCTGTCATCCGGAGGCGCTGACAGCGCATTTTTCGACAGGCGCTGTCTACGGTGTCGCCGTGCAATCAACTCCGATGACATGCACCACCAGAGGATTCAGGACAAGCGGATTGCCGTTGCCGCCTTGGCATCGTGACGTCGCAATTGCACGACCACTCACCGGGAACTGCGCCAGCGACGTCCCGAAAATGTTGTCGACGAGGCTGTTTACCATGATCGTTTTCTGGCAGAGCGCGGCAAAGTCCTGGTCGGGAATCACAATCGTCACAGTGACCGTACTGGAGATTTGAAGGTTGTTGCCGACGAGACGTGCTCGGTCTCCTCCGGTCCGCGCCAAGGTAAAGTTCATCAACGACGGCGTTCCGGAGTTGTTGAAATCGACATAGAAAGCGATGCGATCGGCAAGAGCCCCGGATGCTGCACCGGTATCTCCGAAGTCTCCGCCGCGGTCGGTGTTCGGTGACCCTCCATCAGGGACTCCCACCAGGTCCGTGTCGACACCGAAGGCGAGTACGTCTCCGACGCTCATGCCTCCACCTCCGATATCAATCGTGAGCGTTGTGCTGTCGGGGCTGAGCGTGAACGTCACGGAACCCACGGTGCTGGCCACTGTGCCTCCCGTGCCAATTGACAGTTCCGGCCCTGCACCCGTCGCCTCGCTGCCGCTGGCCAGACTTCCGGGGCTGGCCGTTGTTCGAGTCACAGGGCCAAACCCGCCGGACTCAAACTGAAAGACGCCGTTATCAGTGGTCGTTGCGTTGTATTGCAGGTCGATCACAAGTTGGGTGATTTTGAAAGAGGCGTCGCTGGAAGTCAGGTACGTGATTCTGAAGGCATCTTCTGTAGTGGAAGTGTCCATCTTGAGCACAGTGTTGACTTCAAAGTCGAGTTCGAGGTCGATCATTGTTGTCGTCGTCATGTCCATCGAACGACCGCAGCCAACGTCTGCAACTGTGTCAAAGTCGTTGCCGCCTGCCGTCGAGAAGCCTCCGAGGATGATGTCGCCAGTACACAGATCATTGTCGTATGCGACAGGATCTCCGGTGTCGATAATGTCAGATCCGTCATCGTCTTCGTTGCGGTTCAGTGAGAAGAACTGGCCGTTCACGGGATTGACGGCAAAGGTTGCAATGGCCGCATCGCGTGCACTGCTCGTGATCGAAAACAGTCCTGGAGTCGGATGAGGATCCATCATTGTTGAGACGGCTTCAGACTCGTCTCCCCAGGTCTTCACGGCTGCGATCGCTGCTGCTTCGAGACTGGTCTGCAGCTCCGTTCGCGCAGTCCATAGGTTTCCTATCTCGACAACCGTGATCAACAGAATGAGCGCTGTCGGTAATGAGAGAATGACCCAGATCGTCGCGATCCCGCGGCGCAGGGCGAGCCTGCGGCGCGTGTCGCTAAGCGGCAAACACCGAGTTCGATCTGTGAGACTGCACGAATGCAGTCTCCTACGGGTCGGGGCAGTTTTCATAAGGCAACGTTGTGCTGGCTGTAATGATCTTTGACGAGATGTCGAAACCGAATGTCGATAGCAGATCCGGCGTCAATTGGTCGGCGTCGACGCAGACCGTCACTCGAACCGAACCACCGGGAACGTCGGCAATCGTCGGCAGCGATGTCGACGGAGCATTGCAGCCTGTGCAGCTTCCCGCGGTACTGGTCCCGGAGCCGGGGGCTCCCGTGCAGTTCGAGTTCGAGGTGATGTATTCAAGGATGACCTGGCAGCTGGAATAGCCGCCAGAACTCAGGACGCGATCTACGGTGGTCTGCACGGTCGAGCCGCCGGAAGACAGGCTGCCGATGGCCAGCTCGCTGGCGACCTTCGCTCCGGCTCGGCTGGATGCCTGAACGTGCTTGATTCCGGACAGCAGCAGGCCGAACTCAACGACCGAGGCCAGCAGGATGACAATCACTGGAAACAGGACGATGACTTCCAGAATCACAACGCCCGATCGCCGGCGTAACGAGTCCGGGCTTTCGCAACGCGATCTGCTCGGCGAGCGCGAGGGACAGGCAGGTTTGGCGGGAATGGGACGTTGCATCGACAGATTTCCAGACGCGATTGTGGCTGCGACCCACAATTGCGAGGCAGATTGTGTGCCGCAAGTCGCGACAGCCTCTGGCAGGCTCATCCGGCAGATGCTCAGTCCGGATTTTCACGCGAGACATGCGGCACCATGCTGCCAGCGGTTAACACTGTTGGTTAACAATGCGCTGCCAGTGTTTGCGCGACTCTGTCTCATCTTCACTACCTTGCGCCAGCTTGTCCTGGTTCGGCACGTCAGCCGGGGCTACGGCGAGAGTTCTGAACCGGGCACGGCGTTTGCCACATGCAAAAGCTCAAACTGCTACTCAGGATCCGCGCCCATGACTTCGCAACCTAACCGCCGTCTGTTCGCCTCACTGCTTTGCCTGCTGGCCGTCACCTGCTGTTCATGCATGGAGACGCCGCAGGAAAGACTGATTGGACGCTGGTTCAACAGCCAGAATTCGATTCGCTTCAAGGATGACGGGACGCTGGTCTGGAATGCTCGAACGCGGCGGGCCTACGGCAGGTACTGGTACACCGGAGAAGCCCGGGCAACAGCGACAAATCAGTCGCAGCCGAATCTCACACTGCAGCTCGTCACTGCGGAAAACGAGATCGTCTCCAAGTACGAATTGCAGTTTCTGGGTGGCGATAAGCTGCGCTTGCAGCCAGTTGACCGTAATAACCAGGCAGCCGGTGGCCTGTTCGTTCTGACTAAAGCCGGTCCGGACGACACGCTGACGAACGAACTCGCATCGCGTTAGAGCTGAGAGCAAACGGGCGTTTGTCTCCGGACATTTTCTCCGGCGGGCTGACGTTATCGACTGCTGCGTGCAATGTGGCGGCGTCCTCGACAGAATTCCTCGGCGTTCAGGCATATCACCGATCGTTCAGGAGTTCTCATGCCCGCTGGCAGCGACATTCCAGCAATCCTCGGCGGAGTTCCGCTTCGACCTGGCGGTCCTCCAGAGTGGCCACCCGTCTGGCCGGAGGTCCTCGAAGTCGGCGAGCGAGTCCTGTCTGACGGTTCCTGGGGACGCTATCACGGTCCGCATTGTGAGGCGTTGCGAAAGCGGCTTGTCGAACTGCACGCGATTCCCGCCGCGCCGTTAAAAGGTGAACTGCAGGCGTCATCTCTTCCCGAAGTTCAACTTTGTTGCAGCGTAACTGTTGCCGTCGAACTGGCGTTGCGAGCTGCTCGCGTTGGCCCCGGCGACGAGGTCATTCTCGCCGCATATGACTTCCGGGCGAATTTCCAGAATGTGCTGACTCTCGGCGCAACGCCGGTACTTGTCGATCTGGACGCGGACTCGTGGCAGCTTGATGTCTCGCAGGTTGCTGCTGCGATTTCCGACCGGACACGAGCGATCATTGCCTCGCACCTGCACGGTGCCCAGGTTGAGATGTCTCGACTGATGCCGATCGCG
>JAPOLP010000918.1 GCA_029977045.1 Planctomycetota bacterium | reverse complement strand
CCTGAAGCTCGACGGCTCGAACCCTACGCTGCTGTACGGATACGGCGGCTTCAACATTTCGCTGACGCCGCGGGTCTCAGTCAGCCGACTTGCCTGGATGGACCTCGGCGGCGTGTATGTCTCCGCGAACCTGCGCGGCGGCGGCGAGTACGGCGAGAAGTGGCACAATGCCGGCACAAAGCTGCAGAAGCAGAACGTCTTCGACGACTTCATCGCCGCGGGCGAATGGCTCATCGACAACGGTTACACGTCTAAGAAGAAGCTCGCGATTCAAGGCGGCAGCAATGGCGGACTGCTGGTCGGAGCCTGCATGACGCAGCGGCCTGACCTCTTTGGAGCGTGTCTCCCAGCGGTCGGCGTCATGGACATGCTGCGGTTTCACAAATTCACGGCGGGCCGCTTCTGGGTCGACGACTACGGTTCAGCTGACAATGAGGATGAGTTCAAAGCTCTTTACGCGTACTCGCCGTACCACAACCTGAAGGACGGGACGAGCTACCCGCCGACAATGGTGACGACCGCCGACACCGACGACCGGGTCGTTCCCGGCCACAGTTTCAAATTCGCCGCCCGGCTGCAGGAAGCTCACCAGGGTGACGCCCCGGTCCTGATCCGCATCGAAACTAAAGCCGGACACGGCTCCGGCAAGCCGACAAAGAAGATCATCGAAGAACTCACCGACGAGTGGGCCTTCCTGGTCAAGAACCTCGGCATGACGATCCGTCGTGCTGATTGAGACTTTCTGTAGGGTGCGTGAAACGCACCATCGTTTTGAGGACTGGTGCGTTTCACGCACCCTACATTCCAGATGTCAGAAACTGAACAACCGAATTACGACTCGATCGACGACGCCATAGCCGCTCTCAAAGAAGGGCGGATGGTGATCGTTGTTGACGATGCTGACCGCGAGAACGAAGGCGATCTGATCTGCGCCGCGCAGTCGATTACGCCCGAGCAGGTGGCGTTCATGCTGCGGCACGGTGCCGGAGTGCTCTGTGTGCCCGTGACCGAAGAGGCGGCTGACCGGCTGCGGCTCGCGCCGCTGGTCGACAGCTCGGCGAACGACTCGCCGTTCCGGACGCCGTTCCTCACTCCGGTCGATCATGTCGACGCCGGAACCGGCGTCAGCGCGGCGAATCGGACGCTGACGATCCGGGCACTCGCCAACCCGGAAGCGTCGCATCGCGAGTTCGTCAAACCTGGTCACGTCAACATTCTGCGAGCGAAAGACGGCGGAGTGCTGCGGCGGGCTGGCCACACGGAGGCGACGGTCGACCTGCTGCGCATGGCCGGACTGCAACCTGTTGGAGCACTGATCGAGATTCTGAGTGCCAGCAGTTCGGGTATGGCCGACCAGGCCGAATTGCGGCAGCTTGCCGATCAGCACGACATGCCGGTGATCACGATCGAGGCGATCATCAAGCATCGCCGGCTTCGCGAGCGGCTGGTGCGGCGCGAGGTCGAGGTCGAGATCCCGACTCAGGATTACGGCACCGCGAAGTTCATCGCGTACAAGGTCGAGCATGAAGAGCAGGAACCGCTGGCCATCGTCTGGGGCGATCTGAGTTCCGTCGACGCGCCGCTCATCCGGATGCACTCGTCGTGTTTCACGGGCGACATTCTTGGTTCGCTGCGCTGCGACTGTGGCGAGCAGCTGCACATGGCCATTCGCCAGATCTGCGACGAAGGTGCCGGCGCCGTCGTCTACCTGCCGCAGGAAGGCCGCGGCATCGGGCTGACCGCGAAGCTCAAGGCGTACTCGCTGCAGGACCAGGGTTACGACACCGTCGAAGCGAACCACAAGCTGGGCTTCAAAGCCGACCAACGCGATTACATGATCGGCCTGCAGGTGCTTAAGGACCTCGGTCTGTCGCGCATCCGGCTGCTGACCAACAACCCGAAGAAAACGGAATCGTTCGAGCAGACCTGGAATCTGAAGGTCGTCGAACAGGTCCCGATTATCGCTCCCCCTCATCAGCATCGTGACGCCTACATGGCGACTAAACGCGACAAGATGGGACACATCCTGCCGAAAGAGGACTCCTCGAAATGACTCGCCTGACCTGTGCTGCTGTGGCTTTGGCCGTTTCCTTTTCATCGCTGGCTGCAACCCTGGCCGCCGAGCCTGCTTCGTTCGCGGAAGCGACTCGCGCTCCATACCGCCCCGGCGAGACTAAGTCGCGTAACGGCAAATCGATTGCCGAGATGAAGAAGGAAGTCGAGAAACTCTGGTCGACGTTCGAGTTTGAGAAAGACGGCAAGCCCGTGCAGCAGGTCGTGACGCTGACGACGGACATTGGCGACGTGACGATTGAGCTGTGGACTGACGTCGCTCCGAACCACGCTCGCAGTTTCCTAGCACTCAGCAAAGTCGGCTTCTACGACGGCCTGATCTTTCACCGCTGCATCCCCGGCTTCGTCATCCAGGGCGGCTGCCCGACCGGCGACGGCACCGGCGGACCGGGTTACTGCGTGAAGCCCGAATTCAACGACCGCCCGCACGTCCGCGGAGTCTTGTCGATGGCCCGCGCCCAGCCGGAAGATTCCGCCGGCAGTCAGTTCTTCATCTGCGTCGACGAAGCCCGCTTTCTCGACAACAAGTACACCGCGTTCGGCAAGGTCCTCGATGGCATGGACGTCGTCGACAAGATCGTCAACGCCCCGCGAGACGCCAACGACCGCCCGAACAAACCGGTGACGATCAAGTCTGCGAAGATCCGCGTACGGAAAGACGACTGATTGGACCAATCAGGCAATTGCCGATTGGCGACGGCTGACGACACGCTTTGGGAAGCAACATGTCGCGACTTGCACAGCGAGGACGGCGAGTGTTCCTTGTGCTTGCCGGCCTGATTTCCGTTTACGAAGCGTTCGGACTTGCGACGTCAATCTATGCGCATGGGTGGGACGGAGTTGGAGTAAGTCAGACGGTGCATTTTCTGGTCCTGCCGGCCCTCCTTGCCTATCTCGCATGGACGGGAGACAGGCTGGTCAAATGGTTGACCGTCGTTTTGTGTCTTGAGCGGGGATTTCGCAACCTGCGTGTTCTGGTG